>JAAYGB010000038.1 GCA_012727955.1 Bacillota bacterium | reverse complement strand
TTCTTCGTGACTCACTATTCTATGTATTTCATGGAGCATCCACACATATCCAAAGGGATCGCTAAACATTGCATAGGTTGCCCCAAACTCCGGCATCTCTGTCACCGGTTGCACTTCGGTACAGCCGGCGTTGATGGCCTTAGAAAAGGTTTCCCTGATGTCCGGGACCGCTATGTTGAACCAAACGGAAATAGGGTTGTCCGGTTGTGGTGCTATCAGTCCGAACTCCGGATTTTCGTCCAACATGTGAAAACGGACGCCGTAGAGGGTAAAGACAACTTCATTCTCACCCTTGGGGAAATCTGAAACCTCCACACGCTCAATGTCGAATATCCCTTCATACAGCTCCAGGGCCTGCAGACTGTCGGTGACGACCATGTCAATTTCTACTCCTACCATTTGCATCGCTCCCTTGGGGATTATGAGTTATTACCATATCTTTCAAAGACAAGCTGCCATATCTTGAGAATATCACAGGGCACTACAAAATACAGCAAGTAGGTGGACAGATAGACAAACTCTGCATCCTATTTCGCAAAGGCGTTGAAGGATACTGGAAGACTCTGCCGTAGACTAACTTAGTCTTGCCTGACAGACTGGGAAATATGACGCAAGCATCACGTGACGTAGAGGAGACCTATTCACATGATCACCCATCCAACTCTTACGGGCATACTTCTGCATTCCGATCAGGAACTAGCCAGTTTACTTGGGGCCGGCATTCTATGTCGGAACACCATCCACGAATGGCCGTTATCCTGTGTGCAGAAGGTGACCCTCGATAATGGAAAGCAACTAATTTACAAATCACAGCTTCCTCCAACCGTTGAGCCTGCTTTCTATGAGCAGGCGGAATCAGCACTGCTGCCCGGGCACCAACTGATGGGGAGATTTGGAGATTGCGATACGATGATCATCGATTGGATTGACGCTCCGCTGCTCAGGGATCAAGGGTTGAATTCCCATCAACTAATAGAGCATGGGAAACGGATAACAGCCCAGATCGGCGACATAGTTGGGGACCTACCGGTCTACCTGGATATTGGCTCAGAAAGGGCCTGGCTAGAAGTAGCGGGAAGTACGATGGAAAAGCTGAGTGCCCTGATCACCGATGGTCGTTTCCATTTCTCCAATAGCGATGTTCTTGGAAACTTGCAGCACTGGATCAGATCGGATCAAGTCTTGGAGACCATCAGCTGCAATCCCCGTGTTATTCACGGCGATCTCAAGGCTGATCAGGTTTTCTTGCTAGATGATGAATATCGGATTATCGACTGGCAACGGCCCTATATAGCACCACCGGAAGTGGACCTAGTTTCGCTGCTTGTTGATCTGCACATTGAACCCTGCCATATCGTCAAGCAATCGGTAATCGATATCTTTTGGTTCTTGCGTCTCCATTGGGCCATTGAAGCACAGTTCACCCTATTTCCCGAGAGACGATGGCCGATATTCAACGGCTGGGCAGAGGAAGCGATTAGCCATATTCTTTGACTCCTTGGGCTAAGGAGAGTATGCCGCTCCTTTGATCGCACCGAAGGGAAGCGCCATCCCTCGGCACCAAGAAGGCAGGGGACAAGAGGTGGCTTGCCCACTGCAGCTTGACGGCGACGAAGCTCCTGAAAGAGCCAGGATGGCATGACCGCGCTGGCCAGAGGATGGGTAAGGGCAGGACGACAGGTTAGAGGACCGGGTCGAAAAGCGTCGTAAGTACTAGAGGGCAGGGGCCTGAGGATGTAGGGACCCCTTGCCGGCTATCCCTGATTACCAGGCCATTATCTTGACCAAAGTTGACATATATTAGAAATTCTTATATTCTTTTTTACAAGAGGTGAAGCTATAGTGGGAAATTGTGCTGACTCTGAACCTGAGCCGCGTAGTCGACGATGGAACAAGTTAGTCTTTCCTAGCACAAAGACAAGTCTAGCCTATGTGCACATCCCAGAGGGCAATTCCATATTGTCCTTCTTGCTGTGCGTATTTTTGTTCTTGTAGGCGAAAATAACAATACATCCTACTTAATGGATTGAAGGCACACAAAGGGGTAATTTCTAGGGTAACTACTTAGGAGGTAAAAATTGGACGACAATCCTTTATCGTGGTTGCTTCTCCTTCAGTTTGTGTTCATCTGCCTCAATGCTATTTTTGCCTGCGCGGAAATCGCCGTTATTGCAATGAACGGCAACAAACTGACACAGCTGACCGCTGCCGGTGACAAGCGAGCTCTTCGGTTGGCCAAATTAGTGGAACAGCCCGCTGCCTTTCTGGCAACGATTCAGGTTGGGATTACTTTGGTCAACCTGTTGAGCAGTGCCGTCGCTACGGAGAATTTTTCCGGTCGGTTGACCAACTGGTTGCTGAGTATCGGAGTTAATATACCCAAACCTGTGGTTAGTATCTTATCTGTGGCAATAATCACTCTTCTTCTAACATACTTCACGGTACTCCTTGGTGAACTGGTTCCGAAACGACTTGCCCTGAAAAATGCTGAACGCATTGCACTGGGCATGTCTGGGTTTATCTACGGAGTGTCCCGGATGTTTACGCCAGCTGTTTGGCTTTTCACGGTGTCCACCAATGGCCTTTTGCGGCTGCTGGGGGTCGATCCTGAAGCCGAGGATGAACAGAACGTAGAAGAAGAAATTCTCATGATTCTAGATGCCGGCAAGCAGAAGGGAACCATTCTACCCGATGAGAAATACATGATTCAAAACATCTTTGAGTTTGACGATACCTATGCCGAAGAAATCATGACCCACCGGACAGAGGTTTCCCTGCTGTGGTTAGAAGAAACCGATGAACAATGGGAACAAACCATCCATGAAAGTAGGCACTCTATCTATCCCATCTGTTCCGGTAGTCCCGACAATATCGTTGGGGTCTTGTCTGCTAAGGACTATTTCAGACTGAAAAACAAGACCAGGGACGAGGTAATGAAGCACGCGGTCCAGGAACCCTATTTTGTCCCGGAGACGGTACGAGCCGATGTGCTCTTCCGCAATATGAAGCGGACCAGGAATCATTTCGCCGTTGTTGTTGATGAATACGGCGGCATGAGTGGAATCATCACCATGAACGATTTGCTAGAGGAGCTGGTAGGTGACCTGGACGATGACAGTTCCGTGCCGGAGGAATCACCGCCCGTTGAGCGGCTGGACTCCAGGACCTGGCGGATTCAAGGTACCGCCTCCCTCGACAAAGTATCAAGGCATCTGGGGGTGCCCCTGCCGGAAGAGGAGTACGATACCTTCGGAGGACTGGTTTTTGGACTGCTGGGAACGGTCCCCAGTGATGGTAGTACACCGGAGCTGGAGGAATTTGGATTGACCATTAAGGTAACACAAATTAAGGATCGGAGATTGGAAAGCGCGGTGGTGTACCTGGCGGAGGGAGAGCCGCCGAGCTCCGTCGACGAGGAATAGAGTAAACCCTTTGCCTCGAAATATACCAAGCCCTAAGCTCGGTATGCTTCGAGGCAATTTTGATCCCCCAGGCGATCCATCGGGTCGCAGCCCCGCACAGAAGGAGGGATAAAGCCTGCCTCCCTTGCCAGCTGCTCTTCTAGAATTGTCCCTTCTCGGATTTTCGCGAAAGATCTCCAAAACACCTTGACCAAAGGCTGCCAGGGGCCTACAATTAATAGTAACCATGAATGAAAATGATTTTCATTCCCGGCGTTACTTGCCATCAGACAGTAACGGTTAATGGAGGTAGGATTGTGAAGAACGGCATAATCTCCGATACCAGAAAAATGCGCCTATATGATGCCAGAAAAAACTCTTGCTGCAAAGTAGTCTCTAGTCCAGATCATCCCTTGCTGGACAGCTTGGGCATTTGTCCAGATTCCCTAGTTGTCGTAAAAAACAAGTATGCCTTTGGCGGTCCTGTGTTGCTGCAAGTAGATACAGCAACCATTGCACTGGGTAAGCTTATTGCCCAGCAGATTCTAGTTGAGGAGGTCGCCGGCTGATGGCTTCATGTCACGACATACAAGAGGATGCACGGATCCTAGAAACCAAAGACAAGATTTTATTGATGGGCAATCCCAACGTAGGTAAGAGTGTGTTCTTCACAGAGCTGACGGGCATCCATGCCATCAGCTCCAACTATGCCGGGACTACCGTTACTTACATGGAAGGCGAGCTAGTTCTTGATGACCACAAGTATACCCTGATTGACGTACCCGGTATTTACTCCATGACCGCCTCTTCCGAAGCCGAAGCAGTGGCTGTCCGGTTTATGGAGAGTGGAGCGCGGGCTGTGATCTGTGTCTTAGATGCCAGCAATCTAGAGCGGAATTTGCGTCTGGGGTTGGACCTGCAAAAATACGGCATCCCGATGGTATACGCCTTAAACCTGATGGATGTGGCTCGGCGTCACGGCTATGAGATTGATGTCGAGCTGCTGCAGCAGGAACTGGGCTGTCCGGTAATTCCCACGGTGGTGGTCAAGAAGCAAGGGTTGACAGAATTAAGGGCCGCCCTGCAAAGGGTCCTCAAGGAACCGAAGGCTGCCCTGAAGGCTCAACAGGTGCCCTCGGTGGATACCAGGACCCGAGCCCGGGAGATTACCCACAAGGTAAGAAAGCGCAACGATGCGGCCTTAAGTAGGTTAGATCGCTTGGGCAACAGCATGATGCAGCCCTTCCCGGGAATACCCATCGCCGTTTTAGTTATGCTCCTGAGCATCGGCGTAATTGTTGGTGCCGGTAAGGCCCTTAGAGCTGTCTTGCTGTTACCGCTGGTCAACGGGGTGCTGGTTCCCTTCTTTCGGATCTTATTCACCTCCTTTATCCCCGAAGGGATGTTCCTCAACATTCTAGTTGGGGAATACGGTATTTTCGTGATTAGTTTCGAGTGGATTATCGCCTTGATTTTACCCTACGTCTTCCTGTTTTACGTTGTCTTTTCATTTCTCGAGGATTCCGGTTACCTGCCCCGGGTGAGCGTCCTCTTTGATAACATCATGCGCAAACTCGGTGTCCAAGGCGGCAGCTTGATCAACATCGTGATGGGATATGGCTGTGCCGTACCGGCGATTATCGGCAGCCGGGCCGCCAGTTCCAGAAAGGAGCGGTTGGTGATCAGCGCGGCAGTTTGCTTTGCTGTGCCCTGTATTTCCCAGACGGGAGCCCTAATTAGTCTCTTGGGGAATTATTCAGCCTGGCTGATCATCGCCATGATTTTGTTTTCCCTCTTGCTGTTGGTTCTGGTCACACTCATTACCGGTAGGCTCGTAAAAGGGACGGTAGCTCCTCTCATTATCGAGGTTCCCAACTTGCTGATGCCAGAGCCCAAGGCCTATGGAAGAAAACTCTTGGTCCGGATGAAGCATTTTGCCTATGATGCGGAACTGCCGATGATGATTTCCATCGTGATTGCTTCTTTGCTGAAGGAGACGGGTTTGCTGGATCTCATCGCTGTCTACGCTGAACCAATTGTCAGCCAGTGGCTTGGCCTGCCGTCGGAGGCTGTCGTGGCTTTGATCCTAGGGATAATTCGGCGAGAGATGTCTGTGGCTCCGCTTTTGGCCTTGAACCTGACCTCCTTGCAGGCCTTCGTCGGTTCTGCGGTGGCTTTATTGTACTTGCCCTGTCTCTCGGTCTTTGGGATTTTGACCAAAGAGTTTAGCGTGAAAGTCGCTTTGACAATTTCTCTGTCGGCAACCTTCTTGGCTTTGTTTGTAGGTGGAGTGATCAATCACATTGCCCATCTGTTCATCTAGCTAAGTTGCTGCTTTGGTGGTATCGCTGGCTGACTCAATCCTCTAGCCAAAGGACTATCGCATCCTGGGAGGAAGCTTCCGTGAACCGGTGGATTGTTCGCTTTACTCAGAATATCGAATATTGGGCGGCAGCCAATCCCTTGGTTTATTGGCTCATAGCCCTGTACTATCGGGATATCATTCGCAGGGAAGTCCGCCTGGCAGAGATTGGACCCAGGGATCACATCCTTTGTGCTGGCGGTGGCCCCTGTCCCTTTAGTGCCATTTTGCTCCACCAGTATACCGGGGCACGGGTCACCGTCATCGATAGAGACGAGAATTGCATTCTGCCTGCTCGCCGGGTGCTGGAAAGGTTGAACCTGAGCCATGTGATTCAGGTCCTGTGCCATGACTGCAGTGATGTGGAACTAGAGGACTTCACCGTAGTGCACTTGGCGGTACAGGTTTCGCCGCTGGAGCAAGTTTTGCGGCGGATGCGCTATCAAGCGCTGCCGGGAACGAGACTGCTGGTTCGCACACCAAAGGCGAAACTCCAGCGGCTCTACGGAGGATGCGGTGCCTGTATCGACGGCACTGATTGCCGTGCCGTTTGTCACCGGAGGACCCGCAACATCGACCGTACCCTGTTGTTTGTCACAGAAGGAGCATTTTCATGCTGAAAAGATGGTTCTGGTGGCTGGCGGCCGGTGTCTTGCTGTTGTTTCTGTGGCGGCAAGTTGATATGGCAGAGCTGCAGCACAGTGTGGCACAGATTCCCTGGCAGGTCCTGGTGGCGCTACTGGTAGTGCAGATTGTTACCCAGGTGCTGTTAAATTTCCAGTGGTACCGGATAGCAAAGCTCGCGGCCATCGACATTCCCTTTTGGCGCATGTTTTATATCAATGCCCAGGGTTCGGTGATGGAGTCCATCACTCCCGGAGTCAAAGTCGGCGGCGAGATCACCCGGGCAGTGCAAATCGCCCGTATCGGGAACTGCTCCGGTCATCAGGCAGCTGTCGTCGTGGCCCTGCAGAAAATCTTCAGCTTAAGTGCCTTCGTGCTGATCAATATCTTCTCGGTCTTGTACTTGTCCAACAGAAGTGCCCTTTTTCCGACAAGTCCGGCAAAGATTGCCATCTTAGGTGTTCTGGTTGTTTTCGTCCTCATCTTCTGCCTGATGTTCCTGCTGCCCAAGAGGATGCTCAATTGGTTAGCGGCAAAGGAAGAAGTCAGGCCAAACCGATCCGGGGCAGTCCGGCGATTCCTCCAGAACCTGCTGGAACACATTCTCCTGTTTGAAAATCAAAGCGGTGAACTAATCCTGCAGTTTGTGTTGGCCCTGGCAATATGGCTCCTTTATCCAGCCAAACTCTATGTCCTAGCTGTTCAAATCCAACCCGACATACCCCTGGTTTATATTGGCAGCATTACCTTTGTGTCTTACCTGATCGGCATGCTGCCTTTGTTTCCCGGCGGTTTGGGGGGATTTGAAGGCACAATGACCGGGCTACTAAGGGGTCTGGGGGTACCCTTGAGCGGGGCCGCGGCTTTGGCAGTCATTTTTCGGTTTGTCACCTTTTGGTTTGTCATCTTGGTCAGCTTGTGTTATGCAGCGGTCTACAACATGATTAATCGACACAATCTCAATCTGAAAGAATGTTGACCGATGAATAATGGCGATTGGAAGAAGTTGATCCCCAATCTGATGACCATGGCTAATATGACCCTGGGCTTGGGTACAGTATTGCTTTTGCTGCGTCCAGGTACCGGAGTTCAAAGGTTAGTCTGCGTGGTCCTAATTCTAGCTGGGGGACTGATCGATGCCCTGGATGGCAGTATCGCCCGCAGGTTGCAGGCAGCAACGGAGATGGGAAAACAACTGGACTCCTTTGCCGATCTGATTACCTTTGGGGTGGCTCCCATCGCTTTACTCCATGCCGTGGGATTTGCTGAGTATTCACCGGCGGTGACTATCCTTGGGTGGGTTTATCTAATTGCTGGAGCCTATCGTTTAGCCCGCTATAATCTGGGGGATTTTACCGATCATTTCATCGGTTTACCCATTACCGCGGCGGGAATCATCCTAGCTCTTTACTGTGCCATCTTCCTGCTCTGGGAAGGCTTAAATCCCAAGGTGACTACGCCGCTAGTGTTGGCGGGGCTTTCCCTGTTGATGGTAAGCCGATTTAAGATTAACCGGCTATAACTCCTCCTTCCCCGGTCCAGAAAGAAAAATAAGGGTTTCCGGACATTGATGCATGCCGACTCAATGCCAGGAAACCCTTATCCTATTCCCACCTTCTCGCTGGCGCCTTCCTGGCGGCCACAATTAACATCATCGGCCGGCGCATTTCATCCCTCATTCCCGGAATATCCATCATTCTTTCCGGTGGTTGGGGCTCCACAACCTGAGTGAGCACAAACCCCTTGGCCAGCAAGGTATTTAAGTATGTGGTCAGCGTTCTATGGTATTTGGTTACCCTTTCTCCCAGGAAAACCGCTGTCCGCTTTCCTTCGTAATAGTAGTTGTCCACGGGAAAATGCAATATCTCCCCTTGGTCGTTGTAATACCAGTCCTGGGACCCATAGGCCGTGAAAACAGGATGTTCAACGGTAAAAACGAAATCACCGCCTGCCTTCAGCATTCTACAGATCTTCTCAACGAGACTCTGATAGTCCGCGACATAGTGAAGGGCCAGGGAGCAGAGAATGACATCAAAGCTTTCCGCTGGGAAATCCACATCTTCCATAGCACAACATTGATATTCAACCTGGGGGAAAGGGGTTTTCCCTTTGGCCACCTCCAGCATCTTGCGGGAAATATCGATGCCGACCACAGAGGAAGCACCCTTTTCCGCGGCATAGATGCAGTGCCAGCCGTATCCACATCCCAAGTCCAGGACACGCTTATCCTTAAAGTCCGGCAGTACTTGTCTCAAGGTTTCCCATTCTCCGGCACCGGCCAGTCCCTGTTGTGAGCGACTCATTTGACTGTATTTCTGGAAAAAAACAGCGTCGTCATATTTGTTTTCTTTCATCGGAATCTCCTTCAGCTGCAAACATGAAAAGCGCCTTCTGCCTTATTTCTTTACTATTGCTATACTAAGGCCATCCCAACCTTTTAGCCCAACGGTCTGAAGGGTAGTAGCCTTCAACCAGGGGTTACCTGACATATTCGCTATAAATCTTCTTACACCCTGAACCCGATCCTCCTCACTATCGGGGTTGCATACTTCACCATCCCGAACTACATTATCTCCAATTATTACGCCGCCCGGTCTTATCAGTTGGATAGCCAGCTCAAGGTATTCTGGGTTATTGGATCCTTTCAGGCCCCGTCGGTACTGTGGGGAATGGGCGGAAAGGGGTGCTTTTGCAGAATCACATTCTAACCTATGCTTGTACGCTCAAGCCCAATAACCCCTGTCCCGGTGAGTGCCGCTGCCATCACTGTTGACACAAGAAGCGGCGCAATTGAGGGCGCTGACCAGCCGCTAACTGAAGGTCCCGGTGTAATCCCTTGTATCGCGGGGACCCGTCTTGTCCTTAAAAAAGAGACCCTCGAAATTCTCGAGGGTTGAAGTTATGTTCTTCCTACCCAGGAGTGTCTCCATCACTTCGATATTCCAGAATATCTCCTGGTTGGCAGTTTAATGCGCTGCAGATGGCCTCTAAAGTTGAGAAGCGAATCGCCCTGGCCTTTCCATTTTTCAGGATGGAAAGGTTTGACATGGTGATTCCGATTTTCTCCGAAAGCTCTGTGAGAGTCATTTTCCTTTTTGCCAGCATGACATCAAGATTAACTATAATTGGCATACCAGTCCACCTCAGATCGTTAAGTCGTTTTCCGATTTCATGGCGATAGCGTCCTGCAGCAGAGTGCTGAGAACGGAGGCAAAGACGAAAATGATAAAGGCAGCGCCTGCTATCGCCATGCCGATAATGATTAAGCCCGGCGCATCGTCCTTCTCCGCCACTACGTAGAAAAAGGGTAAGCCTCCCAGGGTGCAAATCAGAAATTCTACAAAGGCTGAGCGCATGATAATCTTCAGTGCCCTGGCCGACAACTCGGAGAAAGCACGGCCAGTGTCGATATAGCCCAGCAGCTTATAGGACTGATACAGTGCAGTGAAGCAGGGTATTGCTGCTGCACAGGTACCGAGTAGCAGGACATAGGACAAAACATAGTACTCTGAGGCTGGATCTGTTTTTGCTGCTAGCCAGGCTGCACCACCGCACATAGCAAGCACGATTGCTCCTGCGACAAAGAGTGCCAAACGTAATACCAGTGTTGAATACTGTCTCACAACAACCACCTCTGATCATGGGTTAGTCTTTAGTTTGTTAACGATTATAGCAAAGAATTTATCGTTTAACAATATATGTTTATCGTTTTTCGCCTAACAATAGAACGTCTCAGGCTTTGTTCTTGCCTAAGAAAATACCCTCGACGATGGTCTTGTGGACAACCCATCGAGGGCACAGCTTGAACCTTTACCTGGAAAGTGTCCCGGCTGAGGCATTGATTATTCCCAAAGGTAAGCAGTCATGGTTAATGAGCCCAGCTCACAGGACTTGTTATAGACACTGACCTGATCATCTTCATCTGACGCCCCGAGCACGTACAAAAGGGGGTAGAAGTGATCTGGAGTCGGCACTGCCAGCCTGGCAATATCACCCAGTTCATTGAACCTCAGGACATTTCCGTGATTTTTATCAAGAATGTTTTCGCAGATATAGTCGTCAAACTCATAGGCCCAGTCAAAACCTTTGTTTGGCTGATGCCAATCAACCAGTCTCAAGTTATGGACAACATTTCCGCTCCCGAAGAGAAGAACTCCCTCTTGCCTTAAGGTACTTAACTCCTTGCCAATTCCGTAATGGGTTTCCGCAGGAGCATCCGCGTCTATGCTGAGCTGGAACACAGGAATATCCCTTTCAGGATACATATGGACTAATACTGACCAAGTACCGTGGTCAATACCCCAGGAATTATCATATCTTGTTTCCCTTGAAATCAGCTCCCTACAGACCCTGGCAATTTCCGGCGAACCCGGTGCATTATACAAGATTTCATAGAGCTCCTTGGGAAAACCGTACATGTCATGGATGGTTCTTGGGTTTTCCTCGTTCATGATCCTCGTTCCGTGGGTATACCAATGAGCGGAAACCGATAGTATCGCCTGAGGTCTTGGTATCCTTGCAGCTATAGTTCTCCATCCCCTGGAATAATCGTTGTCTTCAATGGCGTTCATTGGGGAACCATGTCCGACAAACAAGACGGGCATCTTTGCCATAGCAGATCCTATTCCTTTCCCGAGTTTAATCTCCAAAACAATTTCCGACGCAGTCAAGCTCGAAGTAGTGCTGGAAGTGCAACCTGTTTTTGGTATTTTCCCCCCTCTGAACTCAGTAATGCAGATTTCCCTGCCAGCAATACCAGTATCTCAACGTGGCTCGAGTCAATGGAATTGACCACAGCCTTCAGTGGGATGAAATTCGCTTCTTTCCGTTGAAGAAAGCTCTGCAGCGCAAATAGCTCTCATTGACGTTTACACTTGTCTTCTATATACTTCACGTTGTGGAGTATATTAGTTGCTTACTTCGTGGGTCTCAAGGCTCTAGCAGTAGCAATTATCGAGGAATCTCACCAAGAGCATCACAGTATATCTGCGGTGACTGATATGTACGCCCCTCAGCCCCAGATAATGGCACTGTAGTCAGCTGTATGAACCCAAGAGAGGTTTCTGGCTAAGTGTTGCTGCATTTGACATTGCAATCTACGAATACAGGGGGTCTTATGATTTGGAGAACAAAAAAAACACTTACCTAAAATTGTTTACCTCTACCTTTTATTTAAGCGCTTTTACCTTTGGAGGGGGATACGTCATTGTACCATTGATGAAAAAGAAATTCGTAGATGAATTGCAGTGGATTGAGGAGGATGAGATGCTGAACTTAACAGCAATTGCACAATCCTCACCGGGACCAATTGCAGTCAATACATCGATACTGCTGGGGTATCGTCTTGCGGGAATGCTAGGTGCCCTGGTAACAGTTTTAGGTACGGTTTTGCCGCCGCTGATCACTATTTCTGTGATCTCCCTTTTCTACGCTGCATTTCGTGATAACACTGTAGTCAATGCGGTTCTGAAAGGGATGCAAGCTGGCGTTGCCGCGGTAATTGCAGATGTGGTTTTGAACCTCGGAAATAATGTCTTGAAGCACAAGGACATAGTATCTACGATTATCATGGTGGGTGCATTCGTTGCTACGTTTTTATTGGGGATTAACGTTGTGTATATTATCTTGGTGTCTGGATTGATCGGAGCGGCGAGAATTCTGATGCAAAGGAAAAAAGTCCAAGGGGACGGTGACGCCCAATGATATTCTTAGAGCTTTTTTGGAGCTTCTTTCAAATCGGCCTCTTTAGCATTGGCGGTGGCATGGCTGCAATACCGCTGATTCAAAACCAGGTAGTTAATGTGCACCGCTGGCTGACATTAACGGAATTTATCGATCTCATCACCATTGCAGAAATGACGCCTGGACCCATCGCCATCAATTCAGCCACCTTTGTGGGAATCAGAATTGCGGGCCTACCAGGGGCGATTGTTGCTACCATTGGATGTATTTTTCCTTCTTGTATTATCGTCTCAATCTTGGCATGGGTTTATTTTAAGTTCAAAGAATTGACCTTAGTACAAGGAGTATTGGCTAGTTTGAGACCCGCCATTGTGGCGCTGATTGCATCGGCAGGGTTGTCGATTTTTACACTGGCTATTTGGGGAGAAGGCGGCTTTTCCACGGATCCTCAAGCAATTAACTTGGTTTCCGTGTTGCTATTTGCTGCGGCAATATTCATTCTGCGCAAATGGAAGCCGAATCCTGTGTATGTAATGATCGGATCCGGCATTATCGGTGGAGCAATTTACTTGATGATATAGTTTGCTCACCCCTCGAAGGCGAATTGGTCTGGTTTACCAATGGAATTCGAGGGGTGAGTATTATTTTTCTCCCCCTTGACCAGTTGTGGGGGTTTTTCCCGGCCGTTGAAGGGGGGATTGATGGCAGAGCAGCTGAGAGAAAAGAATCATAGCGCTTTGATCATGATCAAACATGGATTCCATTCGTCCCACAAAGTTGGAAAAACCTCAAGTTTAGAAAAGCCAACTGCTTTGTAAAAAGCCACCGTTTGATCATACTCAGCATAGTGACCTTCTTCCACAGTTTTGACTTGCAGGTACTTATACTTTTCCTTTGCATACTTTTCCAACGCCAGATACAGTTGAGATCCGATTCCTTTCCTATGGTAGGCTTTTTTGACCCCCAGGCAATGAATATCCCCGGTTTCTGGGCTGCTTTCCCGTAATGTTATAAACCCAACAATCTCTTCATGCTTTCTAGCTGCCCATAGGGGCAGTTGTCGAGACCCATTGATATAGGCTTTAGTACTTTCAGGCAGCCCAAACCACTCAGGGAGATCCAATAATACCTCTGAGACTATTTCTGCTTTTTCTTCAGGGTCTTCAACCCTTTCAATCTGAAAAGCATCTTGCATTTACTTTTCTCCTGATATCATTGGGGATTAGTTAAACCTTCTAAAAACAAGGGTTTCCTGACCTAGCTATCTCCGGCAAAGAAGCCGAGAAAAATCTCTATGTCGGAAAACCCTTTACTTGTAGGTGCTGTCAGCCCTTCTAATTATCTGCCCTTGACACTATCGGGCTAATTTCTAGACATCAAGCACACTGTTTCGACATG
>JAAYGB010000037.1 GCA_012727955.1 Bacillota bacterium | reverse complement strand
GCGATGTCTACGCCATCGCTCTTCATGAGACCTCGCTCCTTTCTGTCTATCTGTTGGTGCGAGGTCTCTATTTTTATCTCCACACGCGTTTTTCCTGCCACCGCCTACCAAAACTTTACGCTAACGGTTGCTGTCAGTTTCGGTCTTCTTTTCCAGATTCCTTGTAAGCTTTCTCATCGATTCGCCTCGCAACTGAACTTGATGTGCGTTGTGAATGATCCTGCCCAGAATTGCATCAGCGATAGTTGAATCCCCCAGACATTGATGCCAGTGCTCTATGGGAAGCTGACTGGCCACCAGCGTAGAGCAGCGCCGAGAACGATCCTCGAGCACTTCCAAGAGGTCACGGGTTTCGCCGGGAACGGGATTGGTCAGTCCCCAATCATCGAGAATGAGCAGCTGTACTTTCCTAAGCTCCTTGAGAAGCTTAAAGTACCGTCCATCCCCCTCGTGGCTTTGTTCTGCTGATCCAACATTGTTCGGCGATGGAAGGAAGTCTTTTCGTGGTAAGGGAAGAAAACATCGGAGGTAAGCCAATGAATGATCTTGCTTCGTGGGGTAACTTAGCGATTACTTTCTTGGCGTTAGTTGTTTCTGGTGTTTCCTTGAGTAAGAGCAGCCGTGCACAGAATGAAGCAAATAAGTTACAACAAAAGCTGGTTCAAATTGAAGAGCAACGAGAACGTGACCGAACAACTGAGTTGCTTCAAGCAGACTTACATGCAACTCTTGTTAAGGACGATAAGAGTTATAGACTCCTACTAGTTAACTCTGGTAAGGCGAAAGCACAGAACCTTCGAATCAGATTGGACCGAGTGCCATTAGAAAACCATTGTGCTTTTGCCGGACAACCTGCACCTCCGCATATCGGGCCCAATTCTCAAGCATCTATTCACTTGGCGATTGCTTTGGATTGCAGACCACCATATGAAATCGAAGTGAAATGGGATGATGACTTTGGTAAAGACAGAGTTTATGAAAGTACGCTGACGTTCTGAACACGGGAGGCCCTATATCGATTCTCTCTTGCAGCCCTGGTGAAGATCACCATTCTTCTCGTATCCCCTATACCACCGAGCCAGCGAAGTGCGGCTGGGATAGCCTAGTTCCCGAATCGTATGAGCAGCACTCAGATCCTACTGGATGTACAGCTGGATTGCTCTCATTCGTTCTTCATTGGAGTACATGGACATCCCGCTGTCTGTCTCAAGTATAGGTTTTTGTCTGCCCCCCAAACTCACCACACCGAAAGTGCATGGATTAGGCATTGTCTCACTCAAGGGAAGTGCAGGCGCACCGAGTTTGACCAACACGCCTTTCCTTAATGCCCCTTTAAGTATTGCGAGAGGAAAGATAATGGCCCAAATGCCGACGTCCTGAAGATATCTCTTCATGCTGTTCCTCACTCTGCTCAGCATCCTTCAGCATTTTTCGGTTATACTCGGCGGCACGGAGACGAGACAGCTTCTCTGGGTCGAAGAAGTTCCTTGACGATGACATCAGCTGAATCCAATGATCGGGATTGACCGTAAGAAATGCCGGCAGAGATCTTGAAGCTACTGGAGATAGTGAAGGGAGCGGAAATGTGGCGAGGGATATCAGTCTCGCGGGGATGGTCCTCAAGAACGAGTGCTTTACCGATCTGGACTTCAGCGGAGTCTCCTTTGAAGAGGCTGAGTTATACAACTGTCGGTTTCTTCGCTGCAGTTTCCACGGGCAAGACTGGTTGAGAGCAAGACCGTTGGCTGCCTGTTTGATGAATGCGACTTCTCCAGCGCTGCCCTGGGGGCTTCTGAACACAGCGAGACCAGCTTCACAAACTGCGGATTTCGGGAGGCCAAGCTCTTTGACACGGTGTTCCGGTAGTGTCGACTGTTGGGAAGCAATTTCGAAGACGCGTTTCTTGCCGGGTGTAAGATTGTGAAGGGCGATTTGTCCTATGTAAACTTGCGCAGGCAGGACCTGCGGAGTCAGGAACTACACGAAGTAAAATTGGTAGGGGCGGATTTGTCAGGATGCAATCTTGAGAAGGCGGATCTTTCGGGTGCGGACTTGTCCCAAGCAAGCCTGGAAAGGGCAAGACGGCGAGGGCTGATTTGCGGGGAGCCATCGTTACCGGGGTAGACTTCGACAGTTGGATATTACCGACGTGAGGGTTGATATAACCTTTGCCGCAGCCTTTGTCAGGGTCCACGGCGCAAACCTGCATGAGGGATAGAGGCTGTAGATGCGGCGGGGCATGGCGGAGAATCCAGCCATGTCCTTTTGCGCAGTCTGCGGTGAATCTGCACCGATTGCTCCACCGCAGCTTTTTGTCTCTGAGCGCGGTGGGCCCACCTTTGCCTATGTGTTGGTCCGAGTCAGCTGTTCTTGCTCTTTAGACTGCAGGACTAGAAGAAGCTGAGGGCGCCGTGTATTACGGTTAATTCGATCACCGAATTCGGTCTAATCAGGGGTGAGGGTATTTCTCTAGACTTGGTTATGCTGCTAGCCAAGGCTTCGTCGATACTCGATCGGACTCACTGCTCTCAGCGAGATCTTGAGGCGGCTTTCGCTGTACCAATGCTAGAGATCATCCAACTCCGCTATGAACCCCTCCAGAGAAACTCCTTCAGAACATTTCAATCTTCCATGTTCCAAAGGAATCCTTCCCAGGCAGTGTTCTCTGGGGCGCATCTCTTCCGCGTATTTGATATACAGCTTCACAGTTCTGGTGCCTTTCTCCTATTAGGACACCGTCATCATTCCGACTGTCTCAAGGCAAGGTTTTTCTCCGCACCCTCATCTCTGAAGTTCATAACGGCCAATAATGCTCTACCCGATTTCGGAGTTTCTTCAGCGCTCTTTTCTCTATCTGTCGCACCCTTTCCCGTGTGACCCCTAGAACCTCCCCCACTTGCTGCAGCGTGCGGTTTTGATCATCGTCTAGGCCGAAACGCAATCTAATTACAGTCTGCTCTCGATCCGATAATGTGGCGACTAGGTCGTTTATTGCTTCCTTTCGGAAGTTGGTCATGGCTACACTTTCAACATCTATGTATTCGTCATTAACCTGAGCAATTGGTTCATGGGTCGCGCCTGCGATGAAGTCCATCAGCTCGGAGTCGTCTTCGGATACTGGAGCATCTAACGATGCAAGACTGAGGAATCGATAACTGTATTTCTTAGTCTCCAGGTACTTGTCTAGTGTCAATTCTAACTCTGTGCACAGCTGATCAACATCAATGGTTTCGGTTCGAAACGACAGCCTTTCCTCGGCGTTTCGGATTTTGTTGATGGTTTCTATTAGGTATATGGGGAGGCGCACTACAAATCCCTGCTCGCCGATTGCTCTGGATATCCTCTGTCGGACCCACCATATCGCATAGGTCGAAAACTGAGTGCCGCGAGAACGATCAAATCGCCGCGCTGCGTCCAGGAGTCCGATGAACCCTTCCTGCATAAGGTCCTCGAAGTCCAAGCTGTGGCCCAGATAGCCCACGTACCTGGATGCTTGCTGGGTCACCAGACCTCTGTTACTCAGAACTAGTTGTTCGAGTGCATACTTGTCATGGTTGTCTTGGAATCTTCCTATCAGTAGAGTGTTACTGGAATAGCGACTCTGACTTACATCATTGCCAGCATTTTTTTCTATCGGTAGTGAGAGAATATCATCTAGCGGCAAATCGTCGTCACCGACATCACCAAGCCTATGTTGTGATTCCTCCCCATTATCCTGCTCCTCTGTATGATACTTCGCTTCCGGCACACATTCTTCCGTCTCTTCTAGAGGGATGATTTCAGCAACAGCACCGCGGATCAATCTCGCTATATTAAGCAGACAGGCCGCAAGTTTGCGCTCAAGTTCCATCCGCAAATCACTTAATCGCTTCTTTGCAGTCTCGTAATCCACGCTGACTTGCCCCTTCTTTTTGTTTCTTTATCTTATATAATAATATAAAATGAACGGCAATTACACACATTTCGGACGGTGGTGGAAAAACATGGATAATTGGTCCAGGAAAATTCTTGAGAAGCACATTAGAGCGCATATGACATCTGATCGACGTACATTGCTGGTGTTTAAGGGCTTCTCACGGAGCTTCTTAGAGCAGGTGTCCTTGAAAAAGCTTGTCGACGTCCCTATTGGAGTTACGGTAGATGAACTTCAGCGTGCAAAGCCCAAGATTCTTCTAGAAGCGTTTACCAAGCTTGCACAACCTGAGAACACCATGCTTTGGGCCACTTACGAAGAATTAGTGACAATTTCCGAAAGCCATGCTGAAGCATTCGGAGAAGTAGTGGTTCTACAGAATAACCTATATGGCAAGGTCTTTCCTTGCCTTTACGAGGTTGAGGACATCGAAGGCTTATACATCCAGCATTTCGAGTCAGATGAAGAGCTGAACACCAACGAGCTGCACCCCGCCTACCAACTGTTTTGCGAATATTACGGCTCCCTTCGCAGAATTAACGAAGAGTACTACGTAACATATGCTGCGAGTTCTAAGAACGAGATTCCGTTCTATGATACAGGTGGTTCTGTAACTCACGGGAAACAGAGCATGTACGATCACTCCTGTATAGAACTTTCTGAGAATGAAGACGACTTTCTTGCACTTACATCTAAACTCCTAGAGCGACAGTATCCCCATAGTGACGTGATTGTAGCTTATTCAGGAGATTTAAGGGTCTTCTCAAATGACTACGAGTCCCGGCTGGCAATCTTGCAGCAGATCGTCGGCGACACCTATCGCATCGCGTTGGTAACCAAAACAACGGAAAAAAAGACGGAAATAGATGCTGAGAGGTATCTGAACATATTAAGACAGTATTGGGGGTATTCATCCTTCCGTGACTTGAGGATGTATAGGGATACAAATGATCCTGAGGGGTACAAGGATACCGTTTATGTCTCACAGGTGCAGATCATCGATGATGTGGTGCGGCAAGCGGAACGGTGTCTGGCGGGCCAAAGTTATAGTGATATCTTTGTTACAGCCCCTACCGGTGCCGGAAAATCCCTCATTTATCAGCTGCCAGCCATTTACCTAGCGAAAGAGTACAACGCGATGACCATAGTCATATCCCCGTTAATAGGTTTGATGTTCGATCAGGTAGATGGTCTTCAGCGGAGGGATGTTGATTTCTCTGCCACGATCAACTCGGAGCTTGCTCCATCTGAGAAGATGCAGATCATGGAGAGAATAAAAGATGGGAGAGTTTCGATTCTCTATATATCACCGGAAACGCTTCTAAGTCGCTCCGACATCCGACAGCTCATTGGTGACCGTAGGGTGGGATTATTCGTCATTGACGAAGCGCACATCGTCACCACTTGGGGCAAGTCCTTTCGCGCCGACTACTGGTACCTGGGTACATATCTTCAACGGCTGCGCAAGGAAATGCAGTTTCCGATTGCTACGTTTACCGCCACCGCAAAATATGGGGGCATAGAAGATATGTATACCGAAATCAGGGACAGTCTCAACTTGACAAACACAATCACTTATTTCGGGTACATTAAGAGAGACGATATAGACATTCGAATCCAACACAATGACAATGAGCGGAAATACAGGGAGTATCTCAATGACAAATTCAAGGTCTTGCTCGTCAGACTCACCCAGTTCCTCAAGAGGAATGAAAAGACCCTGGTGTATTTCCCGACGGTTCGACTCCTTCAGCAGTTCAAACGATATGCCCATGATTACGGCAGCCCAGAGCTTGTTGCTTCCATCGTCCTGTACTTCGGCAATTTAGATAAAGACTTGAAAAGGGAAGCATTTCAGAGATTTCGCAACAATGAAGCGTCTATTATGCTGGCTACAAAGGCCTTTGGTATGGGAATCGACATCCCTGACATTGACAATGTCTATCACTTTGCTCCCACTGGAAATGTATGCGATTATGTCCAGGAGATTGGTCGGGCGGCTCGAGAACTGAAGGAGGGACGCGCTTATTACGATTTCTTGTCACACGACTTTGTTCAAATAAATAGACTTCTCGGAATCTCTACGCTTCGAAAGCAGCAACTGGTGCAAGTCATGGCTAAGCTGCTAAGACTCATGGACGAGAACGAAGGCGGGGGAAATGCTCGACGTCTTCTTGTCAGTTCCGATGAGTTTCGCTACATATTTGAAAGAAGGAGTTCAGGAGATCAGCAAGATGATGTAGACAACAAGCTCAAGACGGCGCTTCTCATTATAGAGAAAGATTTCCTCGCCAAGATGGAATACTCTCCAATCATCGCCCGTCCCAGGGGACTGTTTGCTGCAGAGTATGTCCGTGTGAACAGAGAGATTGAACACCTGATCAAGAACGAGTATGCTCCCTATTTCGAGAAAATCAGGCACTCCCGCAGGGTGGATAACAGCTACGGCGACTTGTACAGGTTAGATATGAAAAAACTGTGGGAAACATGGTTTTCTCAACTCTCATTTCCGGAGTTTAAGTACCGTTTCTATCAGTCGGATTCCTCGCTCTCGCTTCCGTTTCTCGGTGATATACATCCGGTTCTTCGCATTGAGGTAGATCTAGGCAATGAGACTCCAGACAGCGTAATCCTGAAGGTACAGCATGCTGCTCAGACCTTCAGGGCGATCCTCGGAGACCTGCGGCGTACGCAGCGCTATTTTGGGCCAGAGGAATTGGCTCGGCTGATATCAAAAGGCATGGCTCTTGGTCGATATGCGGCAGAGAATCTCGCCTCAATTCTTCTGTCCACTATGGAAAACTATCAACAGATGCGGCGGGCAAAAAACAACTTCTTCAGAATATTCCTCACTTTCTCCGAACGAAATGGAGGCAAGTACAGGCTGGAGAACGGACACTACGAGGATTTCTTGGATTGGCTTCATACCGGCACAAGATCATTCTTTAGTAACTCAGTGCCGTTAGTGGATTCACGGAGCAGATTTGAAAGGTTTGTGTCAAAGAGCAAGCGTCGCGAAATAGATGAAACCTTCCTTGTGCTGGGAATCTTGGAGGCTCTGGGTTTGGTCGTGTACCGCTCACAGGGTGGCGACAATCCTGAAATATACATTTTTGTCAGCTCTCGCCTACAGCTTGAACGCGTGGTGAGCAATCCCGCCCGGTATCGGAATCTCATATTAGAGAATGTACACCAGCGGCACACAGCATCCGTAGCGATGCTAAGGTATCTCTTTAGCAGAGGCGTTGGTAAGGATGAGTTTTGGGATACAATTGAGGACTACTTCCTGGGTCGGATGCCATCAGAGGTTGAGGAAGAATTGAATGCCTTGATGCTGTCGTCCCAAATGGCTTCGCTGTGAGCTGTCGTTGGCTGCCTAAGAATCAATCAAGACTGTGAGCTTATCCTCGTCCTTGGTATCGGCTAATAGTATTCTCTCGTACTGTTGTTACCCCGATAAGGTAGACATCGTATTAAGACGCTTTGCTCTGATTTTCATAGAAATACGGGTTTTCGTAACCTAATGACGAATGTAACCGGTATCGATTGTAGTAGACTTCGATGTATTCAAATATCTGGTGCTTTGTTTCGGCTCTGGTTCTGTATCTGTGCAAGTACACTAATTCGGTCTTGAGGGTATGGAAAAAGGATTCTGCACAGGCATTGTCCCAACAGTTTCCTTTTCTACTCATATTACTAATAAACCCGTGCTTTCGCAGCAGTTCCTGATACTCGTGACTAGCGTACTGACTGCCTCGATCGGAGTGATGCACGAGTCCTGGTGCTGGTCTCCGTCGATCTATAGCGTGCTTCAGTGCATCAATAGCCGATTGTTTGGTCATCTTTTGTCCATGGACCAGCCAACAATTGCACGAGCGTATGACCGGAGCATCTACCGAAAAGTCTTGATTAACGATATTGGAGCGATTGGAAACTTATGATTTGAATTAGTAGTAGCTCGGAATTTCCGCTTTGTCTTAGCTTGGATGCCCTTTTCCCGCATCAATCTAGCTACTCGATTTCGACCACACTGAATACCCTCTTTTCGAAGCTGAGCGGCTACTCGAGGGTAACCATATAGGCTACGGGACTGCTGGTAAACACGTTTGATATGTTTGAGCAAACTTTGATTATCCTGGGCTCCATGTTAGCTTCTTTCGTGGATCGCGTGGTGACTCCTTTTTCTGTGTAACCATGGAATCCTACATTGCCGCCAACTGCATTTTTTTCTGCCAAGCTTTAGGCTACAGCTTTATTCGTCCGGCCTTCGTCATGATACCCTCGTGTTTTCACGATTGTCTCCAGTTTCGTCAAGTTTGCTCAATCCTCGAAGGTAAATTGGTTGGGATTACCAAGCAAACTCTGGAAAGCGAGCGTTATTCTGTTTTCACTTCGCTATTTGTAGAAACCTTTCGGCACCGATTATGTTCATGTTAATATGGCTATTAACAATGGGATACTGCCGCATACTCAAAAAACGGGCTGCATCCTCTTCCCCTCAAGGTAGGGGCTTTTTTCTTCTCACAGCGGCCCGTTACCGCCACTTAGGCCAATCGCTTACTTTCTTGAATTCTGTCAAGGTGCCGTGGCCTTGATGTTTACTCGATTCATGCTGTTGCAGATAACTGAAGAGCCTTGCAGTGGTATCTTCCTAGGTGGAAGGATTTGGTTTTGCGTAAACGGAAGCTTATTCGATGACTACTATCCTTTGCCGGACTTAGTGTTCGGCTGGGGTATTTCCGACGAGGAGGGAGGAGTTCTAGTGGAATGAAAAGCGATGAGATTGGATGCAGACCGGACTTACCACACTTGCATACGCCTAAATTACGCCTAAATGTTGAGGGGAGGAGTGGAAACGGTGAACCCTTGGGTGGACTATCTGGAGAGCATTGACCGTGAGCAGAGGTTGCGGCTCATTAACGAATTTGGCCTTTCAATTCAGGGATTTAGAAAGGGAGCCAAGAATATACCAGACCCTTTGGTTCTACAAGTACTTAAGGACATACCTCAGAGATACAAAAAGAGATTTCGAAATTGGTTCGAATCAGAGTATGGCCAGCTGCTGCGAGAGACTGCAGAATGCCCTGTTGATCAGATTGGGGAGAGCGGGCGAGGCTGGTTAGAAAAATACCCAACAAGTATCATAAAACTCGCCCTTCTGGTCAGTGGTAGGAAAGACACTGATGCTGCTTTGCAGAGATTAGAATCCGCTATTCAGGATAATGGGCAACAGACTACTGGGCAAGCAGATTGTGAAACTGAAAAAAAGATCCACTCCCTCGAGGAGCGGCTATCCCAGCTGGAACAGCGGCTGCATGAGCTGGAAACCGAAAACAAGAATTTACAGGCTCAAAACAAAAAACTTCAGAGCGAACGCATGAGCCTACAGAATAAGATAACCAGGAATCAGAAGGAGTACCAAGACAAACTCGACAAAGAGCGTGAACGCTCAGTTGCTTGGCAGCAGAAATATGAAGAACGTGTGGCGGAAATAAAGCACAAAGATGAGGAACTTGATCAGGTTGTCCGATTGCTCCAGGATACGGAACAACAACTAACAGCCAAGTCTAGGAGAATCGATGAACTGGAAAAGGATTTGCAGTCAAATGTAGGTAAGCTGGAAGAGCAACGAAGACTACTGGATGTATATAAAGCGCTGAATCAGACCTCGGAGAATGTCGAGGATAAGAACATTCCGACGGTGCTTGTGGTGGGAGTAGAGTTCCCTCGAGTACAAATGAAAATCGGTGAGACGACATATGTACTAGAGGGTATCGCCGACTACCAGAAGGAAAGTGATCTGGCAGAATTATGTAAGGACTATGAACGAATAGTAATGCTTTCTTTGTGCCATCACAGAGTAAGGATTCAGCTAAATCGACTTTGCGGAACTAGGCTGAGGGAGATACCAAGTATATACCAATTAAGGGACGCTCTTGTCAATGAGAGGGGACTCGTATCATGAGTAATCAGAAGTTCAACTGTCTATTAGCTGGTCGGTTGGCATCCCAAGACGAAATGGAACCCTTTCGCAAACCGGCTTTCGTAAATAATGCTGATTCAGTTCAATTTGCTGTATCAGTTGTTTCTGATGCACCGGAGCACTTGATCAACATAAAACTCTATACGTGTTGGGAAAATAAACTGGTTCAGTATGGGTACGTGGAAAACAGAGCGCTGTCCGCTCAGGAACGTGTCTACCAGCTGGAGGAGTTTCTCAAACAGAAGATCATCCTCTTTCAGCCGCAACTGAGGACGGACTATTTACGAAACGAACAGTTCGATATCGCCGAGCCCAAGTTCCTTCTCAGCGCCTCACCACAAGTGGCTAACGCAGAGCGGCTGGTCCCGATCCTGCATGTAAGAGCAAAGAATGAGGAGTTCGAGGAGAGGATCTGGAATCGGCGCCATATTGCGTTGGGACAAGCCTTCATGTCTGGTATGCCTCTTCCTGATCCGATTTCGGTATTAGTCGTAAATGAAGCTGGTTACTTCATGTATGGTTACTTTGAAACGCTCCGGTTTGATCGCGCTGGATGGGTTGTGTCAGGGGAGAACGTCAAAAGGCTGCACCTAGAGCCGGAGTTTGTTGAGCAGTTCATCCTCCCCCATGAAGATATCGCGCTGGTAGAGTCCAACGCCTTTCTTGGTTCCCTATATGGTGAAATGGCAGACAAGTGGGAGTCTGTTTCTCCAAGCAGCTCACCGATCACGCTTCCAACGGCAGACTTCATACCATCCTCAGAGGATGAAGGACAGCCGTTTCAGGTAGAAGTGGCTAGTACCGCTGAGTCCACTCTTGATTCACTGCCCCGGGAAGGAAGCCACAGACCTCCTGCAGAGTCATCAGCTCAAAGCCAGATATCTGTCGTCACTTCATCGACCCGACAAGATGATGACTCTGAGGAAAACTTCATTGAGTATCTCCGCCAGTTGGCTCAAGCTAAAGCATTGCTTTACGATCAGGAGGACTTGATTAGTTTCCATACGGCCCTAAAGGCCGGCGGCTTGGTCTTGTTGTCAGGCATGTCAGGCACCGGAAAATCTCGATTGGCCCACTTGTATGGGGAGGCTCTGGGATTATCCCCATCACAGTATTTGGTTCTCCCCGTTCAGCCAACCTGGACAGATGACAGCGATATTCTGGGTTTCTTAGACCTATCCACTAGTATATACCGTCCCGCCGATACCGGCTTAGTAGATCTCCTAGTACAGGCAGAGCGCAATCCGAACCAGCTGTTCATGGTCGTCTTTGATGAAATGAACTTGGCCCGTGTTGAGCACTATTTTTCACAGTTTCTCTCTACTCTAGAAGCAGAGGAAGGAAAGCGGCAGATACGGTTATACCATGAACAGTTAGCCGACCGTGTCTACAACTCATCGGTCTATCCCCCCACAATTTCCATCGGTGGAAACCTTCTCTTTGTTGGAACCGTTAATGTAGATGAATCGACATATGCTTTCAGTGACAAGGTATTGGATCGGGCCCGTGTGATCCGGCCAAAGGTTCTATCTTTTCGTCTTCTGCAGTCTCAGCTGCAGGAGGACATCGGACCCATCCAGCGATACACAATCGACTACACAACGTACAGCAGATGGCGTCGTACCTCCCGTGACTTGCAGTTGACGGATCGGGAGATAGACTTTCTCGAGGAGTTTCATAACTGTCTTCATAGGGTTGATTTGCAGATGGGGATAGGCTATCGAACTCTAAGGCAGATTGCCGATTATATCGACAATGTTCCGCGCTCTTCAGATGGTCAACCGATGATTAACCGGGACACAGTCTTTGACTCCCAATTAGTGCAGAAAGTGTTTCCCAAAGTGCGGGGACCGCAGGAGCAATTGGGGGAGTTGATTGGTCGGTTTGTGCGCAAAGGAGAAGTCGAGGACAGCGTTCTTATCTCCTTGATGGATCAATATCAGGACGTTAGCGGGTTTGAGCAAAGTCGGAGGGAAGTTGAGAATAAGGCAAAGGAGCTTAAGCATTATGGCTACACCTCCTAAGCTTCCCTTTGCGGTGCGGATCCATGCCAGCCCAGACTCTGACGACTACTACTGGGTAGGCGAGCTTAGCAGCTTCACCCTGGATGAAAGAGACGCGGAGCCTGATCGGTTGTATCTCACGGAGTATCGGGATTATGACCTGGAGTTTGTATCCCGCGATGGTGAGCCGCCGGAGGACGCACGACTTTACCTCGGTGGTTTTGATGTCTTAGTTCATCCTGAGTTAGCCACCGATGGTGGTAGTGCCTATATTCCCTGTGGGACCCGGGTTAGAATAAGCAGACGGGACGAGACGGACTTTCCATGGCAACCGGGCAACTATGGAGTGAGAGTAGATTGGGATGGAACGTCCTACTACACCGTCCTTAACGTAAAGCCGAAGGACTTAAGTGATGATCAGCTGCAGCAGATGCGAAGAGAACTGGAAAAGTATGTGGTAGGCCTAACTCTGGATCTGATTCGCAAGAACCAGGGCATTGGTCAATCCGATGTTGCTTCTCGGTTGCCTATCAGGTTTTATCAATATCAGCTGTTGGAAAAGCACTTTGCCCGTCTTTATGAGGCGTTGATCGATATCCTGCGACGACCAAAGCACGAGGTCAGAAGGATTCATGAGGTGGTTTCAGCCCACAATGCTTACAAAGTGGACAGAGAGTCCTACCGCTGGCTAAACTCCTATGCAGGTTATTCTCGAAATGAGGGAGGAGTCGACAGATCTGCCCGAAGTGTATTAGCGCCCAAGCGAATTGTAGACTATGATCTACCAGAAAACCGTTGGGTAAAGAGAATACTCCTTAATCTCATTGGGATTATAGAGGAGATTGCTGACTCTCTTGAAGCATACATGGAGGTAGAGCAGGGCAGAAGACTTCTGAAGCCTGAGGAGCAGCTGGATAAAGCGCGTGGGCTTCAGGCTAAACTGCGGCTCATACTAAATGACCCCCTGTTTGAAGAGGTTACCGTGGACCACGGCATGCTGCCATATACCCCGGCCTTGAGGCGAGATGGGCGCTATCGGATGCTGTACAAGTTCTGGTGGGATCTTGTGCATCACTCAGAAATAAGAGTGGATGCCTCCTTTGAATACCAGTGGAAGAAAACTGACCTTCTGTGGGAGTATTGGTCCTTTGCGAGAACCCTCCAAGCCCTGCAGAGGCTGGATTTCGAGCCTGTGAGTGGGTGGATCTATGATAAGCACTGGCAGTTTCCGGAAAGGGTATTCATTCCCTCGATTCCACCGGGCACTAAGGTGACAATGTGTCGTAATAGCGGCTCCCAGAGGATCGAGGTATACTATAATCAGCGGCTGCCCCATTCCGACGAGGAAGCACGGGAAATGCATCTACCGGTGTTTGTCGAAGGAAAGCACGATTGTCCTGATGTCCGGATTGACTGTTATACCGGGGATGAGTATCGCTTTTCATTGATCGTAGAGGCAAAATACAGGAAGTCCCGGTATATCTGGGATGACGCTCTTGAAGACTCTCACTCTACGTGGACTCAAGTGATGCATCAACTGCGATCTTACCGGACAGATATCTCCAGAGTAGCAGACCCAATGCAGAGAGCAGTAAAGAATGTGGTGGTCATATATCCCAGGGGAGATCTCGGTGAGATCCATGATACCGGGAGATACATCACTCTAGTAAAACTTGTCCCAGGAGACAGCGATGATCACTATGTACAGTGTCTTAATGAACTGCTGGAAGCAGGGGCAACATGGTGATAAGGATGGTTAACTGTAGCAAGAGGGTACGGGAACATAGCGACAGTCCCCGTAGTGGTTTGAAGTCGTAGCGTGCCTTTATCTGTCTACAGCGGGTTGTCTGGGTATAGCCAGTTGCAATGCGTATGGAGTTTCGAAGGCGATAGTGCAAAGCTGCTGTATAGCCGGAAATAGCTGCAAAAAGTAGAAGGAAGGAGTCACCCCTGGGTCAGTGGACGACTATAGAGTCCTCGGAGGTGAAACCTTCCTTCTTCAGGTATTTGATGCTCTTAATTAAGTACTGCTCCAATCTATGTTCGGTTTCTGCAACCAGGCTTCCCACCACTGAGGTTAATCAACCAATTTCCTAATTCTAGCCACTGCTATTGGTGATAACAGAGTTGTAAGAACAACAATAATCCATAGGTTTCCGCCAAGGAAATTATACGCCGCGAATAAATCTGAAAGGCTGCCGCCATCGCTTAGAATCATACCTAAATCGAATAAGTTCGTGAGTAGGAACCATAAAACCCCAAATACAAGGTATTCTTTCTTGCCGCAACTACCTATTTTAGGAATCAAAAGATACGCTACACCGAAAATGCAAAGGCTTAATATGATCCCGCTCAGGGGAAGGGCAATTGCACCGAGTTTGACCACTACACTCTCTCTTAGTACACCATTTAGTATGGCTATCGGAACGATAATCACCCAAATGGTAGCGGCCTGAAGATATCTTTTCATTATTCCCTCTCCCTAACTCTGATCAGCATTTTCCTGATTATACCATAGGATACCAATGGCTACATGGTCGAACACTGTAATATTTTCCGAGATGACGAAAGTTACAGGTGGGTCGGAAAATAGTATCAAAGCTGTCTTGGAGGCAACGAGTAACCGCCTATGTAGTCTTCTGTAGATAGAAGGTCCATAGGCGGTCTGCTTGTTGTTCCGGAACTTATTGTGGATCCTAGTCGTCTTCCGGATCTTCGTCCTCGCCCCAGAAGTCTGTTCCCTGGTAACGTTTGGGGTTGTCCCTAATTTCCTCGTAGGGATCCTCTCCCTGGTAGTACATCCACTCTTCTTGGGACATATGCTCCTCCCAAATCCGCATCAATTCCTCGTATTCTTCGCTATATGGCTCTGGCGTGTACGTGGTCGGCCCTACATTCACAGAACCGAATTGCCTTTTCTTCTTTGGTGGTAACCGTCGCTGGGGTCCGGGTGAAGGCTTGTTGGGTGTAGCCTTAGGGGAGGGGCCTTGGGCACGAGCTTGCTTTGCCTGTCGCAGTTCTTCAAGTCTTTGCTTGGCTTCTTCCAGTCCGGCGATTTCAAAGTCGGGTGTGATTTTGCGAAGGTGCGACTGATAGCGTTCCGCGCAGTTGCAGCCGATATACCGCCTGGCGCCTGTGTCGAGATTTTCGAGGACAAGGACATTTATGAGTCCCTGGGCAACTGGGGCCCTACTCGTACTAGGCCATTCACACAAGGCACAGTGGATACGATCTTCCGGACTGGCTCGGAACTTGTCGGTGATCTCCAATTTCTGTCCAGGCTTCCAGAAGTCCCGTAGGTTCTTTTCAATGTAACGGGCGTAATCTTCGTCCGTCACCTTTTCCACCCCGCTTTTATCAGATTGCTTGGCCACAATCGGCACGGTGTCTGCCGCTTCGGTGATCATGTGCTCATGTCATTCTATGCGGCATAAAAACAAATATGACCGATTCTTAGCAGTGGGTATCGAGGGTGGTAAGGGTACAAATACAGAGTTTTCCGTCTAACGGTACACAGGGGGAAACCGTCCGGTAAATGCTAACCAAGGCCCCTCGTTACGCTGCCAGCTAACATAATACGGCCTCACCTGGCATGAGTGAGGCCGTAAACACTATGGTATTGTTGTACCTTCTACTAGCGGTCCGCTTCCACTGTGTAATAGATCGTAGCGGTGTACTTTCCAGCTACGGCATCAGTCCAATTCGGGAAACTTCCATCCTTCAACAGGAATCTGTAGGGCAGAGTATACATACCGGCTGCAAGTCCGAACTCGTCAACACCCTCACCGGGACTGTAAGAACGCCCATTGGCAACAAACTCGATAGCTTCATTGATATCGTAAGCTTCTTCGCCGTTTTCCGTCACAAACTTGGTTGAACTAACGGAGACTTTAATCGGAATATTGGCTTCGACCTTTACGCTACCGACCGGTTGGCCTAGCAAGACCCATTTTCTAGCCTCTCTCACTAACTGCAAGTTGATATGGGTGGGAGCAACCACCTCAACGGACTCCTGCACAGTCAAGTTCACCGGAATTGCCTTTTCCCCAGCGAAAGCGATGGACGACATCACCAATAACAACATTCCAACCAGAATAAGCGTTTTTCTCATCTCATTTCCTCCTTGTCTTGAGGGCTTCTTGGATAGCATAGACTGAGAGGCTCAGAGGAAAGTCAGACTAATGCAAAAACGCCCGGAAATCTTGGCCGTTTTGTCGGATAACTCTCAAGGCCGAGATTCGAGCTTCCGAGACGAGTTAATGAAGGGAGTACGGAAGACGACTGTTACCTTAGAACAGTTGAGGGAAACAGAAGAAACAGAAGAGGAACACCAACGCCGGGAAGAACAAAGAGAGCCTGAACCTGTAGCTACATGGGGCATCGCTGGGATAACTGCCCAGCTCTTTTTTATTGCAGAAACTACTGCTGGCCAAGGATGAGGCAAAGTCCGTAAAGATGAATGATCTGACTAGGGTCTGTGTAGGCAAAGCGAAGGGCAATTCCCGTTATCTGCAGGAATTTATCCAGTTAACATCAAGTAGAAGATATGGCCAGGTTAGCAGGTCTCCTCAAGAAACTGAGTACCTTGAGGCGTGCCGCTGCTCACTGCCAAGTAGGATGGCTGTTCCAGTAGACGAGGACCGAAGGGGTTAGGGGGAAGGATCATGGAGGTTTGGCCAAACTTATATCAGCAGAGTGCGTTTCTGTACGATCTTGATACCAGGGATATCGTGAAAGTGGATATTCCCTTTTACCTAGAATATGCAGCCCGATACCCTGGGAATATTCTCGAACTGGCCTGTGGGACGGGACGGGTGTCCCTTGCCCTTGCCCAGCAGGGCATGAAGGTATATGGTATAGACCGATCCGACAGCATGCTTGCAGAATTCAGGAAAAAGCTGGCTAGCCAGCCAAAGACCGTGCAGGATAACATCTGGCTCGGTAAGTATGACATGGCGAGCTTCCAGCTGGATAAGAAGTTCTCCTTGATCATTATCCCCTTTAGGGGTTTTCAAGCCCTTACTACCGACGAAGCACAAAGAGGCTGTCTGAAATGTGTCTATGAGCACCTAGAAGACCAAGGGGTATTTATCATTAACACCTTTAGACCCTATAAGAAACTCGATGAAACCTGGGTTTATCCCGAGACCGTTCAGTGGGAAACAATAAGTGGGAAACAATAGATGAAAAAACTGGGAACAGGATAATCAAGAAGCATCGAGGCGTAAGGATCGATGTTATTGACCAGATTATCTATCCTGAGATGATCTATCAGATCATTAGACCCGATGGGGAAGTGCAGGAAATCCGAGATCCCCTGGAACTAAAGTATTACTATTACGACCAGCTGAGGGAATTACTGGAGTCGTCGGGGTTTGAGATCAAAGAGGAATTCGGATACTACGACAAGAGCGACATCAAAGACGGGAAAGAGCTGATATTTGTCTGCGGCAGGAAATGACCACTAGCGGTTCTATATCCGCCTTCAGACTGTGCCTTAGGCGAAAACGCTGACCTTCTTCCAGAGGCCCTGGTAGTGGTTGTTGTCGACTGTACAGGTTCCATGCCGGAGTATCCAGCAAAGTAACAAGCCGAGCAGCGCTTGCTGCCCATTGGTTTGGCAGATAAAGTCGTGCAGTACCCAAGGATAGACCGATTTCCTACAGAGATCTAAAGGAGCCAGGCCAATCCTTTGCTTGTCATTTGCGAGGAATCCAGGATACGATGCTGTGGAAAATGGGAGTTATGACGGAGGGTGTGATACTCCTACCGTATGGGGTTTTGAACCGCCGTTCTCAGTAACTTGCTAACCAACCAAAACAGTCGCTACACCTTAATGTTTCCACCTTTGTCCCCACCTTCGTTAAGTTCGCTCACCCTCGAGTCGGGTCTACCGATCAAGATTCGAGAGGGTGAGCTTATTTTTCTCTCCTTATGTTGATGGGTTTTCGCTCTTATTAAATACTTTCATGTTCAACATATGCATAAGATGTAAATGGTTCGTAAAACTGGTCAGTGCAAAAGCAGGAGGAGGCTGTAGAATGAAATTAGTGTTGGTGTTGTTATTGGCAGCGTCTCTGGGATTGACTGGATGCTCAAGTCTAGAAATAACTGACGTCGAAGGGAAGAAGTATGTTCCTAATGAGTATGAGCTCACCATCTATTGTTACCGCCAGGGGTATAACGGGGAAGAAATCCCAGTAGGCGGGTTAGATGTTGGATTGTTTCACAGGCGTGAGGATTTTGCTCCATTTAGATCGGGAACAACCGACTGGAACGGGATATACACCACTAAGGTAACAGCAGAATCTAGGCTGTATATTGGAGTCTGGAAGGATGGTATTCGGGTCCATAGACCCTTGTACACTGGTACACACGTAATACCCTACAAGCACAGCATACTTCGGATCGATGTAACTGAAGCGTTGTATAGCTATAAGTAGGGCATCTGTTCCCCTATTTTGATATCGATATCCATAAATCCCTGGGCGTAGTTGGTAACGAACGTGTACAGACCCCTAAAGAACAAAGAAGCACCTGGTTTCTCTGCTCCAATGGTAAGGAAGGGCAAAGCTACTTGCCATACTACTGGTAGTCTGCGTGGTGGACTCACTTATTTGGATTCTGGCGAAGTGCCCCGAAACTCTCGTGGTTAAGGGCGCTGATTGGATTGACAGTTACGTTGTGCTGGCCCATCTCAGGATGGTACACCTGGAGTAAACATGGTCGGTACTCCAACTAGAGTTCTATGCCGGAACACCCTGAACGTTGCTTTGGCCGGTGCAAAGAAAAAACTAATCTGAGGCATGAGGCATATCCGTAACAATCACTCCATACCCAGTGCATAGCGTTCCAGGCTTTCGCACAGTGCCACTATGTTCTCTAGTGGAATATCCGGTTCGCATTCTGCATACAGCATCAATCCACCATTGTCCGGGGCAAAAGCATCGATTGCTTCCTTAACATGGTCATGTATTTGGCTCGGCGTAGCAAAGGGGAACAGCTGCCTATCAAGATCCAAATCAACACAGACCTTGCCTTTGCATATGTCCACTAAGTTATAGAGTCCATTGGCCCTGATCTGGGGGTTAAGTATGTCAACCCCGCATTCTATCAGATCGTCGATGATCGGCAGAATATGACCATCGGTATGCATTCGAACTATTGCTCCAGCATCTCTACATGCTCCAAAGATACTATCATAGCAGGGCTTTAGGTACCGGCGCCAATCACTAGGACTAATCGGCAGGCTTCTCTGGGTTCCAAGATCATCCCCAAAGTCCATCAGTTCGGCACCTAACTCTAGCTGCTTTTTGACCATAGCGAGATTATAGCCCAGGACCATATCGATTACCGTGTCCAACCTGGGATCCTTCATAGCAACGTCTAGCATGAAATACTCAAATCCTCGCAAGTAGAAGAGCCTCATGTACATAAAGCCATGTTCCATCCCGCCGTGAGCTAAGTTGCCTTCTCTTTTCTCCCTTTCAAACCGTCTCTTTACGTCTAGCCAGAAGGCATCATCATCGCTAGGAACTGTTGGGGGAACAAAGGACTCCAGGTTGTCCCAATCACCTAATGGATGACCAACAACCAGTCCCTCCAACCCTTCCTCAACATTGTTCCAGACGCAATGCCAATGATCGACATACTTTCCTAATCTGTATGAGGGCTGTGCAATGAAATCATAATCGTGGTTTTCATTCGCGTCTGGAAACAATGCTGGATGGGCCTTGACAATATGTTCCAGATCCTCACGATACTTCTTCCAGGTAGCCGGCATAATTCCAATCCGAGCTGGAATCCAATCTGGATTTTTGCACCTCACAGCCTTGAGGAAGTTAACAGTCTTTTCGTTCTTGCCTTCCATGACAATGGATCCCCTCCATATCGCTAATGAGCTATCCTCTCAATTCGGCTAGCGCAATCCCCTAAACTCAAGGTCGTTATGCCACAAAAACAGTACAATTACCAAATAAGTCACGGCAGCCACGATAGAGTCCATTTCTTCCTATACTAGTCCGGAAACAGCCTGAGTCCTCTTACTGCAGCCAATTGAGTTCATAGAAGAACAAGTCAGGGAATTAGAAGAGGTCATTGGCCAATGCTTGCAAGAATCGCGTTCCCCAGAAACACTTTTAGGCACGTGATTGAAACAGGCAATGGGAATTGTCTTAGCCGCTGCCGTTATTGGGGAGACCGGCGATATCCATAGATTCGAGAAGGCCAAAGCTCTGGTGGCCTATGCGGGTATCGATGCCGCAGTTCCACCAAAGGATCAATTCCAAGGAATCTGCAATCGAAGGTCCAAAGAGGAGAAGGCGAGCTCAATTATGCCTATGCTAAGTATTTACCAGCCATGTTTTGCCAAGTGTGAACGCAGTTTTTTAGAACAGGGAGGTAGGAGTAAGGACTATACTTTTTTCCTCTCTGGTCGTGTTTTCTCTTAACTGCACTAATTCGAGCTTGGAATCCACATGGGCTTGTAAGTTGGTATAGCCTGACTTCGAGCCCATGATTATGCTGCGTACTCAGTCTCTCAGGTCTTGAGCCATGCCGTCAAGACAAGGACTTTCGCAGCATAGCCTGAAGATTATCGTAAGGATCCCGCCACACCAGCCGGGCAGCTTCTTTGCTGCCTGCAGGCCTTCCCGAAAGAGAGGAAACTTGCATGAACCGAGCGCCACTAGGTAATGCACATTCCCACAGCTCCATCACTGGGTCGAAGGATCCCCTCCTCAGACACTTGCAGTGCTCCATTGCTAAGGCCGATCACATGAGATTTCTCGTAGCCTTCTTAATGGAGTCGGGGGTGCGGTTAATTGGACCTGCCCTGAAGGAAGCAGCCAGGCGTGGGGCTCGGATTCGGATCCTTACCGGTACTTATCTATCGGTTACTGAACCCTCGGCCATATATTACCTGCTGAATCTCCTGGGCGATGCCGTGGAAATTCGGCTGTTTAAAGATGGAAATCGTTCCTTCCATCCCAAAGCCTACATCTTCGACTACGATTATGACCCAGAGAATTCAGAAGTTTATGTGGGCTCATCGAATCTATCCAGTTCGGCCCTGATCACCGGCGTTGAGTGGAACTACCGGGTAGAACGGCGAAATGCTCCTGCAGACTACCACCGATTCTCGAAGGAATTCGAAGAGCTGTGGGTGCATGAAGCAGAGGATCTGAAAGAGGAATCCCTTAGGGATTATGCCATAACCTGGAGACAAAACACCCTGGTCAGGAAAGAGTCTGCCCTTTACTCACCTGCCCCTAGACAAAAGCCGGAACCCCGGGGTGCCCAAATCGAAGCTCTCTACTACCTGCGTCAAGCCAGGGAAGAGGGGGTAGACAAGGGACTGGTCGTTGCAGCTACCGGGGTGGGAAAGACTTATCTAGCAGCCTTCGATTCTCAAGGGTACAAGCCCGTCCTATTCGTGGCCCACAGGGAAGAGATCCTTCGGCAGGCTGAGGAAGCCTTTCGCAACGTAAGACCCGATGCCGCTATTGGCTACTACAGCGGCGGCAGACACGATACAGACTGCGACATCTGCCTGGCCACTGTTCAAACCTTAGCCAGACCGGAGCATTTGTCTAGATTCCCCAGAGATCGCTTCCAGTATGTGGTTATCGATGAATTCCATCACGCAGCAGCCAACTCTTACCGCACACTGCTCCATCACTTCGAACCTCACTTTCTGCTGGGACTGACGGCAACCCCCTACCGCACCGACAACAGAGATATCTACGAACTCTGCGACAACAATGTCATCTACGAAATCCGCCTAAAAGAAGCAATAGGCAGGGGCCTACTAGTTCCCTTCCACTATTACGGAGTCTATGATGAAAAGGTCGATTACTCCCAGGTGCGCATCAGCCGAGGAACCTATGTTACCGAAGACCTGGAGCGGGAACTCTCGAGGACAGAACGGGCCGACCTAGTCCTGGAAAAATACAAACAAATGGCTGGCCGCCGTACCTTGGCCTTCTGTGTCAGCATTAGACATGCCGAATACATGGCCCAGTACTTCAGTCAAAGGGGCGTGCCGTCGGTGGCTGTTCACAGCCAAAGCTCCAGTTCTCCCTACACCGCGGACCGCAGGAGGGCGGTAGAGCTGCTGGAACAAGGAAAAATCAGAGTGATTTTTGCCGTGGACATATTCAACGAGGGGATAGACATCCCATCATTGGATACAGTGCTTTTTCTCAGACCAACGGAGTCTTACACTGTTTTTCTTCAGCAGCTGGGAAGAGGACTGCGGCTGCATGAGGGTAAGAACCACTTAACGGTCCTAGATTTTATCGGGAATTACAAGCGAGCCCATTATATTCCCTATCTTCTGTCGGGAATGAAGCCAGAGGCAGTAGAGGAATGGAAAAGGTCCATTGAATACCCTCCCGGGTGCCTGGTTCAATTCGATTTCCGGCTCCTCGACCTATTTGAAGAGCTGGCAAAGAGGGATCCGCTCCAGAAGCGGATGAAAAACGAGTTTGCGATCTTGTGGGAGGGGCTTGGGCGCCGACCCTGGAGGTTCGACATGTATCAAGGTTCAGACATACCCATGCGGCATTATCTCCGGGACGGTTGGCTGCGGTTTCTGGCATCGGCCAGTGCCCTCGACGAGGAAGAAGAGAGCTGGTTGGGAACGCCGGCGGAGGAGTTCTTGCGAGAACTGGAAAAAACCTCCATGAAAAAGTCCTACAAGATACCAACGATTGGTTCTCTGATCACTTCTGAGGGCAGCTTGTCCATGTCAGTGGCTATAGACAGAGTTGGGGAGGCATTCCGGGAATACTACGTTACCAGCAAGTTGCATCAACGGGACCTCCAGGACAAGAGCAACCGGGACTGGGCCACCAGGACTCCGAAACAGTTTGCGCGTCTGGCCAGAAGGAATCCCGTTCGCTACTTGTCCCGCAGCCGGTTCTTTCATTACGATGAGGTCAACCGAGTTTTCAGTTTGGATGAATCCCTGCATCCCTATGCTGGTCCGAAACTGGTGCGGCATATTAAGGATATCTTGAAGTATCGGGAAACCGATTATTTCGCCAAGCGTTACAGAGATCGAGACGATGGTTGAGACAGCTAATTTGGCTATCAAGGAGAGATAGACAATGCCCTACTACGATAAATTGGTGAGGGACCGCATCCCTGAAATCATTGAGGCTGCTGGCAAGAAATGCGTCACTGCAGTTCTCGGAGAGTCAGAATGTCTCGCCCAACTAGAGAGAAAACTCAGTGAAGAATGGGATGAGTACCTGGCCAGCAAGGATGTTGGCGGCCAGATCGAGGAACTGGCTGATATTCTCGAGGTAGTCTATGCCATCGCCCAGGCAAAAGGAGTAAGCATCGAGGAACTTGAGGCAATTCGCGCCAAGAAAGCTGAAGAGCGAGGAGCTTTTAAGGACAGAATTCTTCTCAAGTGGGTTGAGGATTAACAGGTACTAGGAAGCCTCTTGGAGGAGAAAGGCTCAGTGGAACCAGCATAAGTCAATACCGTCTCTCTGATATACGGCCAGATGTTTATGGGAACATTTCGTTGGAAAAATTCATTAAGTGTTTCCGTGGTATATTCGCATTCTTCGTTCGCTTTGAACTCGTATCTAGCGAGCCATACCATCTCTATACTGATGTGTGGATGTTCCTCGTCCGAGTCTGAAGGTATTGCCTTCAGGCCAAAATGAGCCTCAGCTGTTAACTTATTCAGATCAATTCCGTCCTGGGGTACTGCAAATGTATGCTCCACCCTGAAGGGTGGACTCAGTTCGACTTCGCAGCGTTGGGATAGGTTGATGAGAGAAATCCCGGATAGATCTATGCTTTCGATCAATTTGCGGTACTCGTTTGTATCGCTGATAGATGGCCTATGCATGTCCACACCCCCAAATAAAGACTGCGCTGCAATAGAACTGATTGCACCGCAGTACATTTGTCGAGTGATTACGCCGCCACATTATTCATAGCTTGAGTCTGAGTCAAACCATCTTCTAGCTCAAAGGGAGCGTATGTGTACTCATCGGACGTGGTACCTTTATATAGAATCTCTTGGTCATCGAGGAATACGTTACCTATCTCATTACTAACGGTTTCGGCTGGGAGAGTCCTGAAGGCCAGCTGTAGTGAAACAAGTGAGTTCTGAATCCACTGCCATACGATTTCTACATCTTCCTGAGTTCTAATATCGTCAAGAGCAATATCTAGCAATTCCTGTCGAGCCATGATGGCGGTCCGAATCTTCTCCCTTGTCGAGTCGTCGGCAGCTTGTATCTTGCTCCTGATTTCTCGCATGATTTCCTGCCCGTCGCTCTCCAGCCAACTCCTTATCCAGTTCACCCTTCGGGTACGAGTAGGTTCATCGACAATTGTCTGATCGCTATACCATTCTACTTGAAGTATCAATCTACGATATAATTGTTCTAAAGCATCTAGGGCATCTAGCCTAGGATTGCTAGAAATCACCCATGTTGGTTTGTAATTGAACTCTCCGTTCACCGCACTGCCTCCCCTCCAGTCATATGAGCACTCTAGATAAACTGGCCAACGATTATTCATAATACCGGATCACCCCGGTACTATGTTTACTCCCGAAAATACCAATTATTCACGGCCTGTTACAACTTCATTCCGTATCAGAAAAGAACCCACATTATGAGTTTACCCGATTCGGGCGCTAGATAATCTGTACTAGGCATGCCCTAAATTCGATAAACTTTGGTAATTTCCTTGAATTTAACAGATTCGGGTGAACCAAGTTGATCCTCGGGCCATAGAACTCTAGATTTCGGACTATCAACCGAAAAAGAAAACGCTATGACAAGGCGCCTGATAGCTCAAAACCGCCCCTATGAGCGGCTTTGTCGCGTAAAGGCTCATATGGCGTTATCTTTCTACTCCTCACCGTTGATCGTGGTATAAACCAGTGATTCCCGTGCCAGAAAGCAAGCCCCTTCCAGTGACGCGTTTGGATAGAGGGTCGATGGAATCACATCGACAAACCGGCCGAGGATGGGATTTAGTCTAGTTAGTTGAGAACGAACGGCGTCGAGAAATATGGAACTGAGTGCCAAGGTTCCTCCTAGGACCGCTTTTTCCCCGTCAATAGTGAGAAGTAGGTTGTTTATCCCGATTGCAAACATTGATCCCGCCTCTTGAAGGAGCTCCACGGCCTTTGGGTTTCCCTCTTCCGCTTGTTGGACAATCTCCTTAACTGCCGCTGTCTCCTCTACTGAGGTGACTATGCCCAGCTTGCGAGCGGTGCTAACCAGAGCAGCTTGTCCTGCCAAGGCTTCGAGACATCCTGTATTCCCACACCGACAAATGGTCTTACCAGAGTAATCGATGATGGTGTGACCGATACTTCCCGGTTGAGTTCTTCGCCCGCGGAGAACTCTGCCGTTGACCACAATTCCTGCACCGATCCCCCTACTAATCGCGATATAGGCAAAGGTTTCATTGCTGTCACGGTTACCGTCTCCGGCATAGAACTCCCCAATAGCCGCAGCGATTGCGTCGTTCTCAATGATCGCCGGTACCTCAAACTTGTCGGTAATCATTTGGCCCAAAGGGATACGTCCCCAATCTAGACTAAGACACCTTTGAACAGTGCCGGAGGTATAGTCAATCAACCCGGGTATCGACAGACATATTCCCTTCAGTGGGCGCGTTAGCTTATAGGAAAGTCCCTCAATGGCCTTGAGCACGTCACTGGGAGAAGGAGGCCCATTGGGCACGGCAACCTCGGATCTAGTTACTTCGTTGCCAAGAAAATCTATGGCCACCAGCTTGATTAAGTCACTGGTAACATCGCCGGCAATCAGGGTGCCTACCTCCGGATTAAACTGATACAGTGTGGAAGGTCGTCCCCCGGTCTGATGATGATCATCAACCGCGATAACTAGACCACTGGTCTCTAATTCTTGGATCAGTTTTGATACCGTAGGAAAGCTCAAGTTGGTTTCTCGAGCCAATTGGGACTTAGAGGCCCTTCTCAACTGAATTAAGGAGTCGAGGATCAGCTCTGTATTCATGGAACTAACTAGTCTGCTGTTTGCTGGTGTAGACGAGCTGTGAATCCTGCGCATTTAGTGGCACCACCTTTTTGGGGAAATTTTAGCGAAAAAGAAGGACTTAACATACTAGAAAAGAATGAGAATATAGCTAGGTCAGCCTTAATGCTATTATTTGTTACAAACTTATTAAATACCTTTAATAAAGTCATTAAAATAAACATCGCAGTCCAAATGATAAGGCTGACCTGTGGCTAATAGATTCAATCGATGAAAGACGTTGCGTTGCAAAGCTACGACTTGCCAAAGTTTGGGTGGGGGTTATCGCACCGTCAGCGCATCTCCTGATTACGCTCAGCTTAAAAATGAAATGGGTAGCGATCTCGGAGGTCGTCCCTGCACCAGCCGATCCAGCAGCGAACATCTTTCTATTTCCCACATCTTCACAGACTCTAATTTGCTCCCCGATGCTAAGTTGGATGTTGGTGTGCACCCTAAACAACTTACTCGCTCCCATGACAATTGCGCTCTAGAGACTGGGTGTAGTGTGCTCTCTGAAAAAAGCCATCGTTACGACATAAGCCGGTTCACAGCATAGATAATAGGCTATACTAACAACCTCCAAATGGTCCAAAAACCAAGCTGATGATTTGCGTATCCCCACCCCTTTATTTTTATATATTATGGATGCGTCTGTTTTAAGGGCACAAAGGCTTTTGAACTCTGGGAGGGCTAGAGATGGCCAAGTTGCGAATCGGGGTAGCAGGGCTGCATCATTGGTATTCAGCAATTCCCTTCGTCAAGTCTGCAATCAACTCCAACTCTGTCAGTCTAATAGCAATAGCCCATGAGGACAAAGAACAACTAGATGATGTACTAGGAAGTCTAGATGATGGTTCTATCACAACCTTTACCGATCCCCTAGAGATGGTAATGAGGGAGGATATCGATGTAGTAGCGTCTTTCTTGCCGACCAATCGGAATGCCGCTGTCTGTGTGGCGGCTTTAGAATCTGGAAAGCACGTGATTTCTACCAAACCCGTGGCCTTCACCGTCGATGAAGCCAGTAGGGTAAGGGATGCCGTGCAACAGAGTGGTCGGTTCTTCTGGGGATATGAGACCTACCAACGGCAATTACCTTGGGTGAAACAAGTTAAAGCCTGGGTAGACAGTGGAAAACTGGGAGCCGTTCGTACGATTACCTGGCAGAGCCATTCGGGTCTACCGAGAAGATGGCATGATAGCAGCTGTCTTGGCTGGTGGGTTGATGCTAATCAGGCTCCGGGAGGGGCCTGGATCGACCATGCCATCTACCACCTAGACGTAAGTTGCTACCTGTTGGACTCCGACCCCACAGACGTTAGCGGAGTAGCGGGCAACCTGCGATATAAGGATCTGAGCCTAGAGGATTACGGCACGGCAAGTTTTACCTTCGAGTCCGATTGCGTTGTGAACATTGAAGACACCTGGATTGCCACGCTGCCCTTTGGCACGAGATTTAGCCTTCTTGCCGATGAGGGGTGGATCAAGTACAACGTGGGCGAACCCACGATTACTTATCGAACCAGAGCAATGAAGCAGCCTGAAGTAGTGAAGATATCAACCGAGGGGCCGAACATCGTAGAGATAGTTGCTCAAGAAATTGCGCAAGGGGTCAGCGGCCTTAAGAACGCATCTGACTCGCTGCGAAACCTTGACTGGTGTCTGCGGTTTTATCAGAAGGCAGAACGGATGTAGGAAGCTCACCCGTTAAGTCTTGAGATGAGGAAAGATCCGAACGAAGGCGAGCATGGGATAGTGCCTATTATAGACCAAGTGGGATCAATAGAACTACTAGGAACACGAAACCGCCTACGGGCGGTTTTTCGCGTTAGGAAGTAGAGGGGACGCTGAGAATTAGAGGGAACTAAGAAATTCGGCGTAAACTCAGCTAGTGAGAGATGGTGAAATCAAAGGCAATTGTGGGGAAGATGCGACCTATTTCAATATGGTCGTGAAAGGAGGAGTCCTGCCATGAATGACGCTATTGCCAAGACGATAGAAGAGCTGAAGCAACATAGAGACAGATTCGAAAGGGCTGCTGAGCAGCAGATCCGTTTGTGGATGGGTGATACCCCCGAACGTCCACCTTTGCTACTATCTTGTTCCCTTGATGAAGAGGATGACAGGAAGTTCCCCTATTATAATACAAAGGAAATCCATTACGACACCGACAAAATGTTTGCCAGTCAGTTTCGGCAAATGATGAGCGCCGTCTATGGCGGAGCAGAGGCCGTTCCTTCAGTGAGAGCTAACATGGGCTGTGGAATATTCCCAACACTCTTCGGCATCAAGCAAGAGCTGTTTGAAGACAAAATGCCCTGGGTTCAAGAACGTTTGTCAAAGGAAGAACTGAAGCGAATGGGGCCTGAAGATCTGACCATTAGCGACGAATTCAAGGCTGGACTTGACCACATGGCTTTCATGGCAGAGAAGTTGGATGAAACGGGCTGTATGGTCTATCCCATGGATCTTCAGGGTGCCTTTGATACTGCTCATCTAGTATACGGTGATGAAATCTTCTATGACTTGTATGACGATCCCGATTTTGTCCATCACCTACTTGATCTCTGTTGTGAGGCAATTGTGATGGGGATGGAAGAGTGTTTCAAGGTTATTCCCGATTCAGAGTCCAAGATCGCGCACTACAACAATTTGGTAATGCCTCGTGAAATCGGAGGCATCAAGACCAGCGAAGATACCTCTACTCTTCTTTCCAAGGAACATATAGATGAGTTCGTTGTCCCCTATCTTGAACGCATCCTGAAGCACTTTGGCGGTGGTTATGTTCACTACTGCGGCAGCAACCCCTATCTCTTTGAAGCAGTAATGGCCAATCCATACGTTAAGGGTATCAACTTCGGAAATCCAGAGTTCCACGATATGGATGAGGTCTTAGCTAGATGCGCCCGGGAGGGCAAGGTTTACTATGGATCAGTCCCCAAAGCAACCGATGAAACTCTATATGAGTACTTCACTAGATGTCTGACCGCAGCGAAGAAGGGCGAGCGAAGCCATCTGCTCTTAACCTATACCTGCCAGAAGAGTGAACGGGAGGACACTCTGCTGGCATGGAACCAGGCGGCGATGACTGCGGGACTAAGTAGGGAGCTAGCTGGCTAGGACGATGGGGTTCTACGTCAATTCATTGTGAGTACGCAATTTTCTATGAAGGGCTCGTGGGAAATGCTAGTGTCCTATCGAGCCCTTCTGTTCCTTTGGCGGTCAAAGGACCTTGAGGTCGAAGTAGAGCTGTAGAAGATGCTTGGAGAGAACAAGAGGGATAAATTCGAGTAGTTTAGCCCGGGTCTATCCCCCAGTTTTGCTGCTGGACTTCGCCGTTCTTCATCGCTCTATCTACTAACCGGGAAGCGAATCACTGTCTTCAGTTTCTCCGGTGCCGTTCTGTTGGGATCGGAAAGGTAGATCTCGTGATGCTTATGTTCCTTCCCGACGAGATTTGTTAAGCCATTCTCTGCAATATACTCTTCTAAGAGGGCGGTGGAACGATGCTCCTCGTGATAGGGACCCACATGCAAAATCTGTACACAAAGCCCTTCCTTGAAGCTATCCAGTCGTGCCCTTGATACATCTACCGGCGGTTTTTTCTTCTTGCACTCTTCAACGGCCCAGCGAAATACTTCCGGAGTGACAAACTCCGGTCGTCTGATCATGGCGTTCCACAGCCAATCAGACTTCGGCATAGTGGGATCTAGTTTACCGTTCTTGCTCCACCACAAACTCTCCAGCGGCGGTACCACGTATTGAAAAAAGCCTTCCGGTGCTTGTCCCTTCTTGTGGCTCATCTTGATGGTGTAGGAAAGGGAGTATAAGGTCTTGATTGCTGACTGGTACTTCTCATCGTCCGGTGCCCCGCTGCCATCAATCATGATAAAAGTCATTTCCGGTACATCTACTAGCACCGGCTTCTCCTTCGGCCGATACAGCTCTTTATACGCCTTTTTGTAGTCGAAGCTCGCCGACACAAACAGCCCCTCCTTCACCCGGGAGATCTATTGCAAAGTCTACCCCCATGGAGAACATCTTAGTCGTAATGCTCAGATTCCATTGATCCCTTCACCGATACCCAAGTCAATCCTGCGTATCTGCCAAGGAGAGTTAACATCCTCGGAAAGGGTGATTACCATGACCAAAGGGATTAACATCAAGCCTGAACCTGATTTTGAACGTATCAGGCGAACGCTGATGCTTGAAGGAAAGCCCGATCGTCCTCCGGTATGCGATTTTGGTATCGCGCTCGAAATAAAGGAGTGGGTGCTGGGACGGGAGCTGCGTACCGTCGAGGATGAACTGGAGTTTTGGATCAACGCTGGTTACGACTACGTTCATTTGAGACCACGTTACGACTTTAACGTTGTTGATATCCGTGACAAGACTGGAAGCAGCCTTGCCGAAGGTGTCGGTGTAATTCAGACCATGGAGGATCTTCACTCGCAGACTTGGCCGTGGCAGAAAACGGACGACGTAGGCTATGATCATATCAAGGAAATGTGCAAGATACATCCACAAGAGATGAAGTTGATTATCTCGACAGCGGATATTTTCACCCATATCTGGGAAGCAATGGGTTTCATGCATTTCTGCGAGTGCTTGTACACATGCCCAGAGTTGATAGAAGCTCTCTTTTTGCAGCTAGGTGAGGCTGTCTACACAATGAACCTGAGGTGTGTGGAAGAGGCTGGAGATAAGATTGGAGCCCTGTGGTACACCGATGACTTGGCCTTCAATACCGGAACCTTTGTCCATCCCGATGTGTATCGAAAGTATCTCTTTCCTTGGGTACGGAAAATCGCCCAGTTGGCACAACAGCTTGATGTCCCCTTCTTGTATCATACCGACGGCAATCTGTGGGAGCTGTTTGAGGATTTCGCAGAGATTGGTGTTAATGCCATTCATCCCCTAGAGCCAAAATCCATGGATCCCGTTGAGGTAAAAAAGAAATGGGGAGACACCTTCTGCCTGATTGGAAATATAGATGTTGACCTTTTAAGCCGCGGGGAGCCAGAAGAGGTAGAGGCAATGGTGTTAGATAGGATTGAGAAACTTGGTTATGATGGAGGATACTGCGTAGGCAGCAGCAATACCATCGCACCCTACGTAAAGCCGGAAAACTTCAAGGCAATGATTGAAACGGCATTCTATTATCGGGAAGCTTAAGACTGCAATATTCCTATCGGTGATCACCGGCGATACTTCGCTCTTTGGGATAAGTCAAAGTGAACAAGCAATCATGTATGAGATGGGCTCGTGGGACCTATTGGTATTCCAACGAGCCCTTTTCTTCGTTTGTTTGGTGGTTGTGCATATCGACAACATAGAAAACCAGCCGGTGCCTTAGGCATTGAAGACGAGTACTATCTCTTTTCATTAACAAATTTGCAACCTGAATCATAACTAGATTTTACATTACCCTGTCTTTGGATTTTACAGTGACGGGCTATCATGGTAACTGAAATGATGACGACGACTTAGCCAATCAATAAGGGAGG
>JAAYGB010000036.1 GCA_012727955.1 Bacillota bacterium | reverse complement strand
GGGTTCGAGTCCTCCTGGGCGCACCACAAGGGCCACGGCAATCGTCGTGGCCTTTTTAATTTTTAGTATTAGGACCGAAGGAAAACCTGGGCCCCGTTGCCCTTGACTCTAGCATAAGAAACAGCATTTCCCAGGGACCAATCAAATCTGGGAAAACCCGCTGTCTATTGGAGGGGATTTAATGGCGAAAGTTTTTCTAATCTGCGGCAAAATCTGCAGTGGGAAAACCCGTTACGCCCAAAAACTCGTTGATGACCACTATGCAGTCATTCTATCCTGCGATGAAATTGAATATGAGCTTTTTCATCATCAGCTTGGGGAAAAGTACGATGAAGTGATCAAGGATATTAAGAAATATTTGCACAAGAAGGCATCGGAGATTGTGCGGGCAGGGTGTAATGTCATCCTTGATTGGGGCTTCTGGACCAGTGAAGAGCGCCAAAGGGTGGCTGAGTATTACCAAAGGCAATCGATTGCCTATGAATGGCACTATGTCGAGATCGCCAAAGATGACTGGCACCAAAACATTAAGGCCCGCAATGAAGCAGTCTTAGCCGGTAAGACAACGGACTATTTCGTTGATGAAAGCCTGCTGGCAAAGATGGAGGGGCGCTTTGAATCGCCAAACAGAGAAGAAGTTGATGTCTGGTACGTTAACAAAAGAGGATAAATAATATAGAAAGCCCCATCGCCAGTAGGCTTTGGGGCTTTGTGCTAGTATTTTCCGTATTCCAGAGCTGTTCTGATCATCGCTTCGGCATTCTTGAAGTCAGCATTGGCTGGATACTCACAACCCGTTGCCAGAATGTATCCTCCACCCTTCTTGTAGGTGTCTAACTGGCGGCGGCATTCGGCGATGACTTCATCCTCGGGGGCATTGCCAATCCAAGTGGGGTCGACATGGCCAATCAAGGTAGTCTGGCTGCCATATTTTTCCTTCAGTTCCTCCCGGGAGGATACATCATCGGGTAGATGCAGGAAGGAGATGGCTTGGGGCCGCATCGCTTCAATTTGAGCGTCGAAATAAATGCCTTTGCCGCAGTTGTGAACCATCACCATAGCCCCTCGACTGTGAATCCGGTCGGCAATCCGCCGCACATACTGTCCCTCAAACTCCTTCCACATATCTTTGCTCATAATCGACTGGGAAGCAAACAGGGTATCCAACATGATGGCGTGAACACCGGTGTCGATGAGGGCATCACAGTAATCGATTAAGGTGACGGTAACAGCTTCCAGGGCTGGCTTCACCGCATCGGGCTCCAGCAGCAGATCGATGAACAACTCTTCCTGGCCCCGCAGCATACTAGTGATCCCCAGAGGTCCGAAAACGAAGGCCACGATGGGGACCTCCTTCCCCTTGGCGTCGACTAGGCGTTGACATAACTCGATATGAGTGCTCATTCTCTTGCCGCGGCGGGGATCGATGGGCTGAACCTTAGTATATTCCTCCGGTGCGAAGATATAGGGCTGACTGTAGTCGGGGTGAGCTGCTTCCTTTTCTGGAAAGATGAGGGTGGCACCAAAGTCTGCTGCTTCCACGGAGAGATCTGTCAGGGTACAGATCACATCAAGGCCATACTTCTCTGTTACCGCAATATAGGCTTGGGCACACACTTCCGCGTCTAAGGCCCAGTCCTTGTAACTGGCGTTAACCAGGCGCCGAGAAATACCGTTGAGTAAGGGGTAGACCGGCACCCGGTCCGGTTCTTGGAAATTCAGCGTAGCAGCTACACGTTCCAGGGAATTCACAGGGGTATACCTCCTACCAGCTGAATTCGAACTGATCTGCTAATAGCAGTATACCTGACGAAAATCAGGGCGTCTTGTAATAATCTTCGATGTTTGGCACTTTTTCAGGATCGCCGGTACCAAATCATAGGTTGGAACTGGGAATCGTACCCCTAGACTTGCGAAACTCCCCGGGCGACACACCGACCAGCCGCTTAAACACCTTTCCGAAATAGCTTTGATCCTGAAAGCCTACCTTTGCCGCCACAGTGACCAGCGGGATAGAATCGTCCAACAGGAAGGGCTTACTGTTTTCGATTCGAATCCGATTCAGGAAGGAGCGGAAGCTGCACTTCATCTCATCGTTAAAGAGCTGGCTAAAGTATGAGGGGCTTAACCCAACGGCCTCTGCCACATCCTCAACGGTAATATCACTCATATAGTTATCACGGATGTAACTCACCGCTTTGTAGATGATATCAATATTCTTAACCCCAGTCATGTCGAAGACATAATCGGTAAACCGAGTCATCACCTTGGAGAGCCAAAAGGCGATATCATCGGCCGAGGTGAGAGCCTCCAGTTGATTGAGATACTCTCGATTCAACCCCAGGACAACGTCGTCTCTAGCTCCTCCCTCAAGGGCAGCCCGGGAAAGGAGCACTACCAGTTCTAGGACACGACCTTTGATGAATTTGATGTCGTTGCCCCGGGAAAAGAATATATGTCCGAGGATCTCATTGAGTAACGTCTGCGCCCCCTGTTTATCACCCAAGCGGATTTTCGCCAGGAGTTTCTTTTCCTGATCAATGGGATAGTTTATCGGAAGGCCTTCCCCCTGCTTCCTCTCGTGAATCACCTCGGCAATTGCCGCCTGCTGAGACGAGTACTCATGCCGTTCTTCCAGGGCTTCAACACTGGCAGGATTTGATAAATAACAGGCCAGGGACCACAAGACCAGTGCCATGTCACTCACTGTCCTCGGAGGAACGTAGGGGATTTGATCCAGTGTACCCCGCAGCCGGTCAATGTCCCCACCGGTAAACCTATTCTGCAGCAGGAGTTGATCGATCAGTGCTTCCTCCGATGATGTCATCAAGACCGGTCCCGCCACCAGTGAGTACGCCCTTTGATACCCGTCGACGATGGGGGCTACCCAGTGAACCAGTCCAAAGGGACAGAAAAAGATATAGGACTCACCGAATCGCTCCGCTTGATAACTGCCATACACATGGGCTAACCGACACTCTTCTCCCCTGCCCAAATCCCGTTGAATGATAGCACAAAAGGGCGACGGACACTGTTCGCCAAGGAAATCTACATTTCTGCCGGTATCATCGATTACCAGCATACTGACACCGGTGGTGCCGACATAGGCAGCACACATTTGCTTGATGCGATCCATAGATAGCATGGGAACGGTCCCTTCCTTCATTGATCTTCCCCGGGGAATTCCTTCTCCTTGGATCAACGGTGTCCTGCATTAGTCACTAAAGACTCCCTCTCTCCACTTGAGATTCCTTGCTAGCAGTTGATTTGTCCTGATAGCAGTTGTAGACTGAGAGCGAGGAGGGAAGATAATGCCAAGGAAGCGACTGATTTCCGCGCAGGAACTGGCGGACATACTCAGCCTGTCGGTGGACACCATCTGGCGGTATACCCGGGAAAAGCGGATACCCTACATTGAACTTGGTCCCCGGCAGTATCGTTACCTGGCCGAGGATGTCCTGCGGGCGCTTAACCAAGGCACCGATGTTGCCCGGGAGGAGACTCCAAACTATCCCCCAGCTGGAAAGTACACCTACGAGGACTATGCTAAGCTACAAGAAGAAACAGGTTTCTATTACGAACTAATCGACGGCGATATCCTGCGGGACCACACACCAACCTTCCACCATCAGCGCCTTTCAAGACGGTTACAGCGTATCCTAGAAGAGTATTTCGCTAAAGTAGACCCCAGGGGCGAAGTATTTGATGCCCCCTTGGACGTGTACTTTGATAAATATACGGTACTACAACCTGACCTACTGTATCTACCCGGTGACCGACCAGCCAAGAACAATCCCGTGGACTCACTGCCGGAACTGGTGGTGGAGATCCTATCTCCTTCGTCGGTGCGCCGGGACCGGGTGGCCAAACTAAACTGCTATCAAAGGGCCAGGGTTCCCCACTACTGGATTGTCGATCCCGATAACTGCATCATCGAGGCCTATGAACTGCGGGATCAGCACTACGTGTCAATGGTTCGCTGCTTTGACGGCACCTTTGTCCATCCAAGTTTTCCCGGCCTGTCCTTTGATGTTTCGGCCTTCTTTGCGCGGCCGCCAGAGGAAGGATAGTAAAGAAGGGAGCGCTGCATCCCACTTGGTTGCATCGCTCCCTTCATCCCCCATCTCGAAGGAACCTGGAGATAGGACTTGGCAGGGTCATCTATTCTCCCAGGGCTAAATATCATAGTCTCTTCTAATATACTTGTACAGACTAACTATCCAGTAGATTAGGAGTATCGAGAAAAAGATGGGAAACACCAGTCCTAGTAAACACAGGACCAGCGATATTAAGAATACCCGCATTGTTTCCCTTTGCTCTTCTTCCGTTGCCTGCCTGGACTTTCGATACAAATTCACACCCATTATCAGCCTGATCAAACTGAATAGTATATCACGCATAGCTGTTCTCCTTATTTTCAATGACGACGGGTGACATTTTGTACGGAGAAAGCCTTAGTTCTTTCCTTGATTTACGGCAATTGGTTACCCGCGGCTCGGTAGATCTCGTACCATTCTTCCCGGGTTAGATTAACAGCAGCGGCCCTGCAGCAATCCTGTAAGCGGCCAATATTCATTGTGCCGATGATCGGCTGCATCCTCGCGGGGTGACGCAGGATCCAGGCCAAAGCAATAGTGGTATTGGTGACCTGATACTTCGCTGCCAGCTCGTCAATCTTGGCATTGAGTTCCGGGAACTTGTCGCTACCCAAGAAGACGCCCTCAAAGAAACCATACTGGAAGGGCGACCAGGGCTGGATCGTGATCTCATTAAGTCGGCAGAAGTCTAGGACACTGCCATCTCGCATCACCGCGGCCTCATTGGTCATGTTGACATTAATCCCGGCGCTAATCATTGTGGCGTGGGTGATACTAAACTGCAGCTGGTTGGCCACGATGGGCTGCTGGAGATACTTTTGCAGCAGCTGGATTTGCATGGAATTGTGATTTGATACCCCGAAGTAACGCACCTTACCACTGGACTGCAGCTGATTAAAGGCCTCGGCCACTTCCTCAGGCTCCACCAGGGCATCGGGTCGACGCAGCAGCAAAACATCGAGATAGTCGGTTCTGAGACGTCTGAGGATACCATCCACGGAGCTTAAGATGTGCTCCTTAGAGAAATCATACATTCCCTTCCGGATCCCACACTTTGACTGCAGGACAATCCTTTCGCGTACATCGTCGTTCATGTGGATGGCCTCGGCGAAGATTTCCTCGCATTCTCCTCCACCGTAAATGTCAGCGTGATCAAAAAAATAGGCACCCTCGTCTAGTGCCGCCTGAACAAAGGCCTCTGCCTCCTTCTTGGTCAGCGAGCTAATCCGCATACAGCCAACCCCGATCACCGGCACCTGCAAGTCCGATACACCCAGTCTAATGGTCCTCATCGGTAGATCCCTCCCGTTGGGTTTGTTCTCTTTGTCCTTCGGTATCAATAACGCAAACCCTGTCATTGGTGTTAATCCGCCCAGCTAATCTTCAGTTTTCCCCAATACCCCTGATCTGTGATTGCCCTTGGCCGATGCTGGCAATACTAGGCATGGGGTGGAATTTGTGCAAGGTGACTTGTTGTTGGTTTTCTTCCTAGCTTGTACCGGCATCGGTGGCCTCCTGAGCCTGTTGGGCTTCAGGACCAAGAGAGTCCAACCTTGGATTGCCACTTGTGTCCTGGCCAGCCTAGGCCTAATTATTGCTATCCTTGGCCAACTGGCCTGGGCCTTCATTACTGATAACTTTTCCCTCGCCTATGTCGCGGGGCATTCCAGCGCTGACCTGCCTCAACCTTATAAACTCTCAGCCCTTTGGTCCGCTAAGCCCGGCACTTTGCTCCTATGGCTGTTTTTTCTTGGCATAGTAACTGGCTACGGTGAGCTACGCCTCTTTCCCGGGCTGGGATGGTGTGGCGACGTTGCCAGGGGAATTATGCTGGCGCAGATGGGCTTCTTTGGTCTGATCCTCAGGTGGATTACCCCACTTTTTGCCCGCCTAGATCCCGTGCCCACCGTGGGCCCAGGCCTCAGCCAGCCCCTGCAAAGTCCCTTCAATTTCCTGCATCCACCGACCCTCTATCTAAGCTATGCCTGCCTGGCCTTGGTCTTCGCCCTCACTCTAGGGCATTGGCTGACGACCAGTCGAGGATCGGCGAACGCTGCCTTTGCCATCTCGGTCCTGCTCCGTAATTGGCTCCTGGTGGCTTGGCTGGGGCTCAGTACCAGCATACTTCTGGGGGCAGTGTGGGCCTACCGGGAATTTGCCGGCGTGTATTGGCGCTGGGATCCCCTGGAAAACATCGCCTTAAGCCTGTGGTTACTCACAGGGATCGCGGTCCACTCTCTGATCCAGAGCGCAGAGCGAGGTTCATTGAGTCGAGGCTGTGCTATCGCCCTTTGTCTGCCCCAGCTTTTCACCTTCTTCGCCTCCTATCTAGCCAGAAGCGGCTGGTTAGTTACTGGCGAAGGGAAGATCCGGGATCCGGCAGCAGGCTGTTTCCTGCTGCTGACACTGATCGGTGCTGCCGTGGTTATTCTGGCCTTGATGAAGGGACAACTAAGGCCTAACCTGGTCAACCGCTTTGCCCCAAGCCAGGCGCTGCTTCCCACCGCGATCCTATTGATGGGCTGTACCTTTGTTCTGCTCCTTGCCGGCACGGTATTGTATCCCCTGGCCAGTGGTCTAGGGAGATTTGTCCTCATCCCACCAGCCGCGGTATTTCGCCTGGCCCTCACTCCCCTGGGAGCGGGATGTGTGGTGACGTTAGTTTCCGCCTTGCTATCCCGGAAATTATCGGGAGTGGGCAGGATTCACCTTAGCGCGCTGTTGTTGCTGACGGGTTGGGGAACTAGTCTTGTCTCCGTCCCGGCGATGGTGCCTGGGACTGACTCAGCCCTGCCGGGAAAGGCCATCGCCCCATCGGTGGTGCTGATGGCTCTGGGGGCAGTGCTTCTCATCGCCAGTCTCGTGGGCAGAATTCTCACCAAGAAACCCTCGGAGGTGCGGGATTCCCAATGAATCGCCCCATGCTCTACGCCTTAATTGTATCCAGTCTTAGTATCCTAATCTTTGGCTACCTGATCTTTAGATTTACTGTACACCTTGATCCCCAAAATCTCACCGCTGCGGAGGCAGCGGGTAAATCCGTCTGGGAAAGACATGGATGTGTCGAATGCCACGCCGTCTTTGGCAACGGTGGCTACTCAGCTCCGGAACTGACCCAGGTGTACAACCAACGAGGGGCGGAGTGGTTGATCCATTTTTTCCGGTACCCTCCTGTGAAGCGTCCCACCAAGGCTCTGCGGCACCTTGCACTTCCCGCGGAGGATATTCCCAGCATCGTCGCCTACCTGCGCCTTATATCCCGTATCCAGTTGTCAGACTGGCCCCCAAGGCCCCTTTTTCCAGTACCGGCAGGGGAGGACTCCTAGTGGCAAGAATTCCTTGGTTCCTGTTGCTAATCCCTTTACCCGCGGCTTTGGTGCAGCTAGTGGCATCTTGGTTGCGGCGCAAGAGGAAATCACAGCGCGATGGGACAGCCCGAGGGTATATCTCCCAACAGGCTGCCCTGCCCTACTGCTTTGCCACCCTACTGATGTTCAGCAGCCAGGGCTTAGTGGCCACCCTCGGGGCTTTGCACGTGGTCTGGCCCCAGCTTCCGGCTCCCGTCACCGCTGAGATCGGTCGGGCCATTCACCTCAATCTCAGTGTCTACTGGCCGCTGCTGGGCAGCATGGGTGTGGGCTACTATTTTTTCGTTCAAGAAGCGAACGTTGATCTCTACAGTCGCCCACTGGCTCAGGTGCAGTTCTGGGTTTTTCAGCTGTCCTTTGCCGGGATTATGCTGGCATTATTGCTGGGTTACACCACCGGCCGGGAGTACCTGGAAGCTTTGCCGGGGCTTAAACTTGGCATTATCCTGGCCGTGGAAATTTTCGGGTATAACCTGCTGCGCACCTACTTGAAGACCCAATCTCAATACCGGCAGCGGGTGACCCTAGTGGGGATGTTACTGGGGGCTTGGTACATCCTTGCCCAGTACATACCCAATCTGGTTTCCTACCTTCACCCCAGCGTTGAGCAGATGGTCAGATTTTGGGTGGTGCATATGACTGAGGAAATGAGCCTAGAACTGCTCAACATCAGCGCGTTGGTCAGTCTGCTCCTGACCCCCATTGCAGCCACCAGAAAGAGCCTGGAACGGGTGTTATTCTTTAACATCATCATCACGATTATTGGCGGAATCTTTGCGACGGGACATCACTACTACTGGATCGGCAACAGCCGGGGATGGCTGTGGATCGGAGGGGTGTTTAGTCTTGTCCAGATGTCGGGAGTCTTGGTGCTGGGGTATATCGGCTATCGGGGACTGGAAGGGATGAAGTGGCAACAGCTGCCCCCAGGCCATCGGCTGGTCCTGGCCCTGGTGATATGCAGCATCATTTACCACCTTTTCGGAGCAGCGCTCCTGGGGATGATCATGTCTGTGCCCCAATGGAACCGGTATTCCCACGGCACCTATATCACCTCAGCCCATGCTCACCTGGCTCTCTTTGGAGCCGTGGGATTTCTGGTTCTTGCCGGGGCTACCTATATCTTGACCCAAAGGATTACTCTGACCCCGGCGGAACTTACTCGCGCCTGGATCGGATTGGCTCTACTGAATTTGGGGCTGCTCTTGATGAGCACAATGCTCCTTGTCTCGGGAATCCTCCAGACTTATCTCTGGCGTATCGCCGGTCTTGACTTCATGGAGACCCACACTCTCCTGAGACCATACCTGGCCCTGCGGGCTGCCGGGGGAGCTATCTTTGCTATCGGGGATTTTCTGTTTGTCTCTAGCCTGGTGACCGGGACCTGGCGCCGGTTTGGCCTGAGAATCTTCTTTGCCCACTGATCCCGCAGGCCACTAGCTTTGAAGTATTCCCTGGGCGATGGCCCTTTCTACTAGCTCCTGAGCTAACTGCCCTAGGGCCTTGGACCCCTGGGCCACTGCGTCCACCCTGGGCCAAACCCGGTCTGCCTTCACGCCGAACTTCTTCCAGGTTCCGCCGTCGGTATAATAATTGTGAATCAGAGGCTGCAAGCGATCTAAAGTTCTAGCGAAGCGGGCTTCCTGGGTCTCTTGGGCTTCATACTCATCCCACAGCTGCCGCAGGATCCCCTTTTGATCCGCCGGTAACAGGCCAAATAGCTGATCCGCTGCCTGCCTTTCCCGCAGTTCCTTGTCTCGATGACCAACATCATCAAAGGCGAAGGTATCCCCGGCATAGATCTCCACCAAATCGTGGACCAGCACCATGCGGATCACTCGGGACAGATCCGTGCCTTCAGGAGCATATTCTCCCAAAACCATCGCCATCATCGCTAGATGCCAGGAGTGTTCCGCGTCGTTTTCCCGCCGGGTCTTGTCAATTAGGAAGGTCTGGCGAAACACCTTTTTTAGCTTGTCGATTTCCACAATGAACTCCAACTGCTGCTGCAACCGTGACGGTAACTGCATCCAACTACCTCCCGTAACTCTACCTCTACTGCTCTGCTGCCTCGTTATCTTCCTGAATCATTTCCGGGGAAATGATAATCCTGTTTCCAGCCAGGGAAATTCGCGCCCGTTCCTTCAGGCCCAGCTTCTTGATATACTCCTCGGGAAGCTGCATTCTTCCGGCGGAATCCAACACCACAAATTCGTCGTGGCTGTCATCCTCAGCTTGGGACGCTGCTTCATCTTCGGCGAAGGAAGAGATTTTGCTGGGGCGGCGAACCGACTCCATGCTGATCTTTCCATCTCTAATCAGTACGTAGCGATCCACGGCCTGGGCCATACTCATGTCGTGGGTTACGATTACCACGGTAACCCCATACAGATCCCGCACCCGGCGTAGCACCTGCAGGACCTGCTGTGCCGATTTGCTATCCAAGGAACCCGTAGGTTCATCGGCCAAGAGCACCTGGGGGTTATTGGCCAGCGCGATGGCAATAGCCACCCGCTGCTGCTCCCCTCCCGACATAGCCTGGGGTCGATGGTTCATCCGGTCCGATAGCCCCACCGCGGTCAACAACTCTCTGGCCCGCTTTCTGTCCAGTTTGCCTCTCAGGATCATCGGCAACTCCACATTCTCCAAAGCAGTCAAGTAGGGAACCAAGTTGCGACTAACATTCTGCCACACAAACCCAACGGTGGTTCGCTTGTAGTGGATGCGGTCGAGATAGCTGAGCCGATTAAGATCCCAACCGGCTACCCGTGCCCTCCCCGCGGTGGGTACGTCCAAGCCCCCAAGGATATTGAGCAAAGTGGACTTGCCGCTTCCACTGGCCCCGATGATGGCCATTAACTCTCCCTTCCGAATCACCATGTCCAACCCCTGCAAGGCTTGAACCTCGATATCTGCGACCTGGTAGATTCGTACCAAATTCTCGCAGAGAATAAAGGGCTGTCCAGTTGCGATGATGGGCTGTTGCCGTTGTAGATAGCGGGCCTTGAGATACTGCAGTGTCCCTCCGAGTCCTCGGACTCCGGGAACCTGTGAATGTTGCCTAGCCAACCTCCCTACCGCCCTTCAATCTTATCCTTCTTCCCGTAATTTGCCTAGATGTTTTCGCCCAGCTTGACGGCTTGATGCAAACGCATCCTCGACAGTAGAACTGCTAGCACAATCAAAGCTGCCATCAGGACGAGTCCCAAGACACCCACGATTTTCCAGGTATCGGTGCCCTCGGTGACAACGATAAAGGGGATGAAATCCGCTCCGACATCGGCCCCATATTGGATAAAGGGCAGATACAACCGGCTCGTCAACTGCCCGATACCCAGACCCAAGAGCACCCCTAAGCCCACCGATAACAACTGTTCCAGAGACAGCATTGCGATTAACTGCCACAGGGACAGGCCAATAGTTCGCAGGATCCCAAATTGCAGCATCCGACTGTGGAGGGACAAAAGGGTATACAGAAAGTACCCCATGACAGTGATTACCACGGAAACGATAAACCCCAGGGACAACATGCCATATAGGCCCATTCGCTGCGGCTCCCGGCGTCCTTCCACTAACTCTCGATTCAGATCCTTGATGTTTATCACCCAAATTCCCTGCTCCCTAAGGAGATCCACCGCGGTCTGCAGGCGAAACTCCGGAGTGACCCGCAGCCACACTTCGTAGGGCTGCAATGTAGTGGACTGCTGAATGTAGTCGAGATTAGCTACTGCAAAGGGCATAGCGGCGTCAACAATCGTCGGCCAATACTCTAAGGTGCCTACGATCATAAAATCCACGTCTTCATTGCCAATTCTCACACTAATCCAGTCTCCACTGCGCAATCCCGCGGCCTTTGCGGCCGAGCCAGAAACCAGTACTCCCTCAGGAACCTGGATGAGAAGATTGAGGTAATCGTATAAGTGATGGGGCGCCAGGTCACTGCGCAGCCAGCCAACACCGGCATACTCCACGGGATCGATTCCAATAATCGTGCCTCCGCTAAGGTAATTACCCCCGACCCGTACTGTCCCAGCTCCCTTAAAGACCCGAGCTGCAGCGACAACTCCGGGCAGCTCCTCATGGATATAGAAGGGAGGTTCAACGAAAAGAGTCGCCTCTGGGTCATCGTCCTCCCCCATCCCAGGTGCAGTAGGTAGCTGCCATTGCTCCTGGAGGATCACGTCAGCACCATATTTGTATCGCAATTGATCCATCCAATTCTGATCCATGGTTCGTGCCGTCGCGGCTCCATAGATACCCGAGCCAACGGTGATAATCAAAAGCAGGAGCAATGGGCGATGTTGTCCCGGGTTTCTCGCCATCTGCAAGACGGTCATAGGCAGACAAACTCCTCTCCCCCTAGCAATGATCCGATTAGCCAGACCCATAAGCAAGGGAAATAGGCGCAGGACAAACAGACCCAAGGCAGTCACAAACACTAAGGGAATGAGAAATAGCTGGGGATCGATGATCATCACTGCCTCCGTTGCGGAGAACTGGCCAGAGCGAAGGGAAAGGGCTTGGCGACTTAGCATGCGATAGCCCCAGTATGAAATCCCCAGGAGCAGAAAATCCACCAGGTACCGCTGCCACACCGGGGTGTGAACAGCTCGAGCCTCCGCCTGCTTATGGGTCACGATACTGTGTCTCGCGGCTTGGATAACTGGGATGAGACAAGCCCCAATGGCAATGACCAGGCCGACGAAGCCATAGAGATAAGCGTCGGAGGAGAGAATAACCGGTAGCGATTGGCGGTCGACGAATTGAAGGAATCCCGAGGCAGCGCCGATAGCTCTGGCCATCCACAGACCCAAGTATGGTCCCAGTACCAGCGCAATTACCCCTAGAAACCCCCATTCCAGGACATAGGCAAGGGCAATCTGGAAAATGCCCGCGCCCCGACTGCGCAGCATCGCGATCTCCGTTCGCCGTCGGCGCACCGTTAACGTTGCCGCCAGGACTACAAAATACAGTACCATCCCCAGGATCGGCACACTTAAGGCAAACATGAAGAGGCGCAGATAGGAAGCTTCGTCCCAGAAGTACTGGAAGAGCCGCTGGGGCGAGCGCCAGGCCCTGGTTCCCGGCATAAGCTGCGCCACTCTAGATTCGATATACCGAAAGCTTTCGATCCAGCGGTCTAGGTGATCCACTCGCACTGGGCGATGGTCTAGGACCATATACCAAACATACTGCCCTACCCCAACATCCTCGATCAGCGCGAGGTCCTCAACAAAGAGTTGTTCGGTGACAAAGAAACTGCGATCAAAGGGGGGCAGATACAGCCAGGCATGGGCAGATTCCGGCTGGACCTTCCCGACAAAGGTTCCCACCACGGTCACCTTCAGGGACTGCCCCGGCGAGGTATCGTAGGCACCTCTCTTGTCAATGGGAAAGACATAGGTCTCCCCCACCAGTAAGCCCAGGCTATCTAGGGTTGTTTCATCAACAATCGCCTCAATACTGCCGTCGGGTAATCGGCGGGACCGAGGTAATCTCCCATCGGTGACTTGAATTAGATCAAAGAGATTGGTCAGGAAGCGAATATTGGCGTAACCAATCCGTTGACCCCGGGGATCCCGGGCGGAATAAAACTGGGAGGTCCGAATCTCTCCCAGCCGGGATGAGAGCTGAGGCTGTCCTAATCGAGCCGGGACTGCCTGCTCCAAGAACTCCGTCACCCGGTGGTAATCCTCAACCTCAGACTCCAACAGGGGATCATGATAAAACATCAGTGTATTGGGCATTCTTCCGGGATCCGTGCGGGCCATCCACTGCTCGACTAGCACCGACTGCAAGGCTCCGCTGGTATAGATTGGAACACAGGAAACCACAGCCACGGCAATGATCAGCCCGGCCAGGATACTTGCTTCCAGCCGCCAATTGTTGAGCACTTGTTTGACTACCATCCACACAACTGCTAGCCAGCGCATCCGGTAATCCCCTCACTGTGGCATTGCTATTTTCCAATCACAATATCACCGGGCTTGAGTCCTTTGAGGACCTGGGTTTCCGTCTCCCCTTCGATTCCTGTAACGATATCCACTTCCTTACGAACATCACCCTCGAGTACCCGCACATACTTGCGGCCCATGTAGGAGCGAATCGCGGCATTGGGAACGAGAATTGCCTCTGGTTCCTCTTCGATGACAATCACCACCCGCACCAAGGAGTCAAAGTCCAAAGTAATCCGGGGATCGTCCAGTCGAATCTTGATCACAAAGGGAGCCGATTGGTAGCTGGTCCGCGCGTAACTGGGATCATCCTGACGGGTAGAAATCTGGTAAATGTGGCCGGTGACCCACTCTTCGCGCCCGAGGTTAACCAGAACCTTCTGCCCTCGAACCAGCTTGCTGACATCGCTGGTATAGGACAGTTCCACCTGAATCTCCAGTTCACTGGGATCTGCGATGGTCATCACAGTTTCATAACCTTCCACTAACTCCCGCTCCCGGCGATCGACACTGACCACCACACCGGAAAAGGGTGCCCGCAACATCGATGCTTCCAGTTGCCTAGTCAAGTGGTCCACTTCCAGTTGAGCCTTCTTGAGCTCCAGTTGAGCGATGCCATAGTCAATTTCGTTAATCTCGATCCCCACTAGATTCTCCACTCGCTTCCAGCGAAGCTCCTCCTGAGCCAAGGCCAACTGGGCTCGCTGCAGCCGATACCGCAAATCGCCGGTCTCCAGCTCAGCCAGGCACTGACCCTCAGTGATTGTCTCCCCGGGCGCCACGTGAACATGCTTGAGCCTCTCCGTTCGAGGAAAGTAAAGTTGGGCCTCCTTCACGGCCGCCACTCGCCCCAGGGCACGAATTTGATCGGCGATGGGACCTACGATCACCTCATAGGTCACAAGCCGGGTTTCCGGTGGTCTCAGTAATACTGGCACCTCATCCACCTTCTCCTCCGGTAACAAGGCACAGCCAGAACCCATCAGAAGCAACCCGATGAGCACGGCTGCGATGAAAAAACCCCTTCGGTACCAAGCTAAGTGTCCTTTTCCCATTGCCAAGACCGCCGCCCTTAGGCCCAAAACCTGAGCCCTGGGGCCAATGCGGTTCACCTCCCTCCCTCCTCGCGCCTGTGCAGCACCTCGCCGATTCGCCCATCCTCAATGGCAAAGACGTAGTCTCCAAACTCCTCTACCGCGGGGTCGTGGGTGACCAAACAGATGGTTACTCCCTGGACCTCAACCAATTCCCGAAAGAGCACCATCACCTTCATCGCAGTGTTGTGATCCAGCTCTCCCGTGGGTTCGTCGGCTAGAATCAGCTGGGGCTTGTTGACCAAGGCTCTGGCAATGCCCACCCTTTGCTGTTCTCCACCGCTCAATTCCAAGACCCGATGGCTGGCTCGCCGAGTTAACCCCACCAGGTGTAAACACTCCAAGGCTCGCTCCCGACGGAACTTGCTGCCAACGCCGAGAATCCGCATTGGCAGCTCAACATTCTCCAAGGCCGTCAAGCTGGGCAACAGGCCAAAACTCTGGAAGATAAAGCCGATGGTCTTTCTCCGCCACCGGGTCAATTGCCTCTGGGTAAGTTCAGCTAGGTCTGCTCCTGCAACCAGGATCTGACCGGAAGTGGCTCGGTCAAGGCCAGCCATCAGGTTCAAGGTGGTAGTCTTCCCTGAACCGGACCTGCCTTTGATTATCGCCAAAGTTGCTGGAGGAATCTCCAGGTCAATCCCCCGCAAAGCATGAACCTTATGTCTGCCGGTTCCATATACCCGAGTTACCTTTCGCATCGTAACCATCGGCGCTGGATCCGCTGTCTGTCTCACTGCCAAGTTCTGCTCACCACCCTTGAGCTGCCCTGCCTCTAGCCTAGGTTCCCGACAACTGAACCTTTCCCTTTTTTCTTTATTTTCGCGCTTGCCTGACAAGCGGCCGCGCAATAAAAAAAGGCCCGGCCATAGGCCGGACCTTCTATGCGATATTCAGTTTCTATTCCCTACTGCTCCAGCCAGTACTGCTCAGGCATGGTCATTGCCGGATAAGGAGTGATGTAGGGGTTCACAGCACCGCCGCGAGGCAGGTCGGTGACATCCGGTACGTTGTGCATCTTGTTGCTGACAACAACCGGACGAGGATAGTTACAGATGGTACCTAGGAAGAAGGGACCTTCTTCGATGTGAATCTTGACCATCTCTAGGGCCAATTGGTCACGCTTAGCTTGATCGGGCTCGACCTTGGCAATGTCGTAGAGCTCTTGCAGACGAGCAACGGGGCTGCCTGGCTCGGGCTCTTCCCGAACAGGACTACGCTCACGAGGAGCCTTATCCAGCTCGGTGCCTTCCTTATCGGTACCAATTACGGAGTACCAACCACCATTGAGCGGAGCCCAACGGCTGACGTCGATGGGAACGATCCACTGTGGGAAGACCAAGTGGTTCGGTCCGTCGCCGACCTCCCAGCTGTTGTGAACGTCAAAGGTAGCGTTGGCATCCATCAAGCTCAACTGAGATCCGTCTACGGGGTTCAGCTGAGTTCTCACGCCGATGGCTTCCCAGTCAGCGGCAGCCATCTCGTTGATCTGGACGTCAGTTCTGCTGGCTTGGGCGTTGAAGTCAATCCGTACCGTTAGAGGCTGGCCGTTAGGCAGATCCCGCCATCCGTCGCCGTCTTGGTCAACGATACCAGCGGCGTCGAGCATTGCCTTAGCCTTCTCGGGATTGTACTCCAACCAAGCGGTTCTCCACTGTTCGTAGATTGCGGCGCCTTCCTCGGTCCGACCGTACTCAGCAGCCTTCGGGCTGAAGGTACCGCTGGTGGGGGTGCCAAGACCGAAGTAGAGCATCCGCTGCATCCGCTCGCGGTTTAGAGCGTGGGACAAGGCCCGACGGAACTCAGGCATCCGATAAACTTCCCGCTTAGCATCGTCGGGATGGTTCCAGTTCCAGTAGAGCATTGGACCAGTACCGGAGCCGCTATCCCAGAGATATACTCTGTAGTTCCCGGCTTGTTGTCCTCTCATCAGCATGGAGAGGTCAGACAGCTGCAGATAGGGACGAACCTGCATGTGGCCTTCGCCGTTGAGCAGCTTCAACTTGATAACTTCGACGTCCTCGACATAGTCAACTTCGATTCTGTCGATGTAAGGCAGTTGGTTACCCTCGGTGTCGACTGCCCAGTAGTAGGGGTTCCGCTCGAGGATCAGTTTCTGAGAAACTCGATGCTCTACGGGCATCCAGGCGGTGAGCACAGGACACTCTGGGTTCACCCACCACTCCATCCTCTCTTCCAACACTTCAAAGTCGGTATACTCGTCGGTGTAGTCGGGATGGAACTGCTTCAGATAGTGAGCCGGAACGATTAACCGCTCGCCGTGGCCGTTGTTGACCCAACATGCCATCCGTTCCGGCAGCAGAGGAGCCGAAGCTGCAAACTTCACATTGATGGTCCACTCATCGGGAGCCCAAATCTGGGCGGTCCGGCGACCAGCAATGAAGTAGTCCGGAACTTGGTCGGACATCTCGGGATTGAGCACCATGTCCTCCCACCAGAACATGAAGTCTGCGGAAGTCATCGGAACACCGTCAGACCACTTGATGCCCTTACGGATGTTGAGGGTCCACTCAGTGGCGTCCTCGTTGGACTCCCAGCTCTCCACCCAGTTGCCTTCGATACCTAGGGCGTCGTCAACCCAGCGAATCGGAGAGTGACCATACATGATCATTCGTAGGGCGCCCCAGGTCGGGCTGCTCTCAAATCGGACCCAGGTACCGCCATATTGGCCAACGCCATGGAGAGGCTTAATTACCATCGGATTCTCGGGCAAACGCTCCTCGACGGGAGGCAATAGCCCAGCGGCAACCTTCTCGGCCAACATCGGAGCTTCGTTATACTTCTTCGGAGCTGCGATGGCCATTGCGCTGAAAACCAGCAAGCCAATCATTACAAGTACGGTAAAGACAGAAGATCGTCTAATCATTTCTGTGTTACCTCCTTAAGTTCTCGGACATATACTAAACCTAAATAAGTACCGAGTCGTTGTCTCTTCCCTTACCACCCCCGAAACATTGCTGTTGTGTTACCACTATTAGAAATGTTAGACGGCGAAGGCCTTTTTCCTTCTTTTGATCTCTTTTTTTCTTTACATTTCTTTAAACTCTTTGCCTATTGCCGCCAATGAGCCGCCTAAAAACAAGTCAGCGGTTTCGAACACAATGTCCGAAACCGCTGTAAAAAAAGCGTTAACTAAAATACAGCCGAGGAAACAGTTTTTTCCTCGGCTGCAATGCGTCAATTATCTGACTTTATTTACCTGCCCTACTACTGAGCCAGCCAGTACTGAGCCGGAATAGTAATTGCAGGATAAGGCACGATGTGGGGGTTGACGAAGCCACCTAGTGCCAGGTCATCTCCGGTGGGTACGTTCCTCATGTTCTTGCTGACGATCACAGGACGAGGATAGTTGGCAATAGTACCCAGGAAGAAGGGACCTTCTTCGATGTGGATGCGGATCATGTCGAGAACATATTGATCACGCTTGGCCTCATCGGGCTCGACCTTGGCCAGGTCATAGAGCTTTTGCAGACGCTCTACCGGACCACCGGGCTCAGGTTGCTCACGCACCGGGCTGCGATCACGGGGTGCCTTGTCTAGCTCAGTACCCTCTTTGTCGGTACCGATGACAGAGTACCAACCACCGTTGAGCGGAGCCCAGCGGCTGACGTCAATGGGCACAATCCACTGCGGGAAGACCAAGTGGTTCGGACCGTCGCCGATTTCCCAGCTGTTGTGGATGTCAAAGGTAGCAGTGGCATCTAGCACACTGAACTGAGAACCATCGATGGGGTTCAGTTGAACCTTGAGGCCCAGGTTCTCCCAGTCGACTGCAACCATCTCGTTGATCTGAATGTCGGTGCGGTTGGCTTGAGAGTTGAAGTCAATCCGCAGTACCAAAGGCTCGCCGTTGGGCAGATCCCGCCAGCCGTCACCATTGCGGTCGACAACACCAATGGAATCTAGCATCTGCTTAGCTCGCTCAGGATCATACTTGACCCAGGAGTTCTTCCACTCTTGGAAGAGAGCCTGACCTTCCTCGGTACGGTGATACTCAGCAGCCTTGGGGCTGAAGGTTCCAGTGGTTGGCTCACCGAGACCGAAGTACAGCATTCTCTGGATGCGCTCCCGGTTGATACCGAGGGAGAGAGCACGGCGGAAATCCTTGTTGCGGTATACTTCCCGCTTAGCATCGTCGGGATGGTTCCAGTTCCAGTACAACATCGGACCGGTACCAGAGCCACTGTCCCAGAGGTAGACCTCGTAACCGCCGGCCTCCCGACCTCTCATCAACATGGACAGGTCGGAAAGATCCATGTAAGGACGAACCTGCATCTGGCCTTCGCCATTCATCAACTTCAGCTTGATAACTTCTTTGTCCTCGATCAGGTCAACTTCGATCCGATCGATGTAGGGCAACTGATTGCCTTCGGTATCGACATAGTAGCTGTAGGGGTTACGCTCCAGAACCAGCTTCTGAGCCGGGCGATACTCCACAGGCATCCACTCGGAGAGAACAGGCATCTCCGGATTGGTCCACCACTCCATCTTCTCTTCGAAGATCTCGAAGGTGGTGTAGTCGGAGTAGTCTGGGTGGAATTGCTTCAAGTAGTGAGCTGGTACGATGAGGCGCTCACCGTGACCGGCCTTACACCACATTGCCAACCGGTAGGGCAGCAACGGAGCCGGAGCAGCGTACTTCACGATAATGGTGTACTCGTCAGGGGTGCTGAACTGAGCAATTTCTCCACCGGCGATAAACATGTCCGGAACGGGGTCAGACATCTCAGGGTTGAGGACCATGTCATCCCACCAGAACATGAAGTCGGCGGCGGTAAAGGGAGCTCCGTCAGACCACTTGATGCCCTTGCGGATGTTGAGGGTCCACTCACTGGCATCGGCGTTGGACTCCCAGCTCTCCAACCAGCCAGGAGCAATGTCCAGGGCGTCGTTAACCCAACGGATTGGTGACCAACCATACATCAACATCCGAGCGTCGGTGAAGTTGGTATCGGTGGTAAAGCGCACCCAGGTGCCACCATACTGACCGACCTCACGCAAAGGCTCGATAACCAACGGATTCTCCGGTAGACGCTCTTCTACCGGCGGCAGCAAACCGGCCTTTACCTTATCTGCCAACACAGGTGCTTCGTTATAAGCGAAAGCAAAAGAAGCAAAAGCAATTACAGCAACTACAGCTAGTAATGCAATTCTTGAAGTTTGCTTAATCAACTATTTACCCTCCCTATTCGGTGTAACTTACTACGACTACAACATCCAATGCTACTCCGTCTACCAATCCCTCCCATGCCCTGTTTCTTTGTTGTTACCAACACTAGTACAATTATGGGCTTTTACCTTCCTTTCCTTCCTCTGAAAATTCCGTCTATTTTCACTCTCAGTGTTTTCGCCTCTTAAAAAAGAAAACAGGCCCGCAATCACGCAGGGCCCGTCAGATTCCCTTCTCAACGAGGTCAAGATATTCCATTGTGTCGCACAATTCTCATTCCTCTTGCGCTTTGCCGGACTGCAATTTGTTAAACAATTTCACTCCTAGAGGAGTGCTGGGGAGGGTCCACAACCCCACTACTACTAGGGCATAAAGCAGTAAGAACAACAGATTACCAGGAGTGCGATCTACCGGCCGCACCAGCACCATGGTAGTGCGACCCAGCCACAATGCTCCCAGTTGCACAGCAGCCACCTTGCAACCAAGGGAGAGCATATCCTTCAAAGTGCCATTTTTAGCATAGCGAAATAGTCGTTCCGCCACAAAGATCGCTCCGCCGATGGCAAGGACGGGAATAACGACAAATAACGGCAACCAGGGAATAGTCCCTGTAGATCCCTCTGGTCTGCCCCATGCGGCACGGACGGCACCGACAATCTCGACAATTTCTACCAACTCGATCATCACATAGACGTTGACGCCAACTCCGACCAACGCCATCACTGTCGCCAACAGTGTTTTCATCTTTACCCCTCCGTAAACCCGGTAGTTGATCTTCAGCAAGTCAAGAGTAGACAATCGTCGCTTCAATTAGTGCCCGTTCAAGGATATACCAAAAGACAGCCAGAATTCTCTGTTCTGGCTGTCTTCTTCAGTCAATTATCGCACTTAGTCTTCCCCGGCAACTCTGTCGAGTACGGACTGAGGCGGCTGAACCGCGGCCAGCGAAAGCTCCTTGTAGCGATGACAAGCCACAAAGTGCTCCGGATTCTCCTCCGTCGCCTGCAGGACCGGGGCTTCAACGGCACATTGCTCCGTCGCATAACGGCAGCGAGGATGGAAGTGACAACCCGAAGGTGCATTGGACGGATCCGGTACAGAACCATCCAGAAGGATTTCCTCGGTCTTCATGTCTGGCTCTGGGAAAGGAATGGCCGACAATAGTGCCTCGGTGTAAGGATGCAAGGGATTTGCGTACAATTCCTCAGCCGTGGTCAGTTCGACAATTCGACCCAGATACATCACACCGACTCGGTCACTGATATGCTCCACTACGCTCAGGTCGTGGGCAATAAAGAGATAGGTTAGACCATACTCTTCCTGGAGATCCTGAAGCAAGTTGAGCACCTGAGCCTGAACCGCCACGTCCAAGGCCGAGACTGGTTCGTCACAGATGATCAATTTTGGATTTAGCGCCAATGCCCGAGCAATACCAATCCGCTGCCGCTGTCCACCACTAAACTCGTGGGGATAACGTGAGGCAACACTTGGACTCAGACCTACAGCTTGCAGCAGCTCGGCTACCCGTTCCCGGCGGGACTTCTCATCACCGATATTGTGGATTACCAAGGGTTCGGAGACCAGACGCTCCACGGACATCCGTGGGTTAAGGGATGAGAAGGGGTCCTGGAAGATGATCTGCATCTGCCGACGCAGACGCTTCATTTCTTCCTTGTCTAGGGTAGTGATATTCACCATCTCACCGGAGGGCATACGGAAATTGATTTCCCCCTCCGTTGGTTCGATTAATCGCAAGATCGTTCGGCCGGTGGTTGTCTTACCACATCCACTTTCGCCAACTAGACCTAGAGTTTCACCTTCGCGAATAAACAAGTCAACGCCATCGACAGCATTGACATAGCCGACGGTCTTGCGGAAAAATCCCTTCTGAATCGGGAAGTACTTCTTAAGACCTTTGACGTCGAGCAGTATATTGTCCTTCTTAGCTGTGTTAGCATTCGTCATAGTAACCACCTCACTTATACAGCCAGCAGTTGACGGTGTGATCGGGCCCGATTTCGAACTCCGGCGGCTCTTCCTGACGGCAGATGTCCATCGCCTTCGGACACCGCGGAGCAAATTTACAACCCTTCGGCAGCGCGTAGGGGCTTGGGACCGATCCAGCGATGGGGCTCAGCTTCTTATGCCGTAAGCCGATCATCGGTACCGACTTCATCAGCCCTTGCGTATAGGGGTGGGCAGGGTTGTGGAACAGCTCTCGGACCTCAGCCTGCTCAACTTTCTTACCGACGTACATGACAATAACCTCATCGGCAAGTTGCCCGATTACGCCCAAGTCGTGGGTAATCATCATAATTGCCATGCCATACTCGTCCTGCAGAGCCTTCATATTCCGCAGAATCTTAGCCTGAATAGTGACGTCCAAGGCTGTGGTCGGCTCGTCGGCGATCAACAGACTAGGACGACAGGATAGAGCCATGGCAATCATTGCTCTCTGGCGCTGTCCTCCACTCATCTGGTGAGGATATTCGTCGACACGACGCTCAGGATCCGGGATATCTACTTCCCGCAGAACCTCAATGGCTCTTTCTCTAGCCTCGGCCTCACCGACTTTCTGGTGAAGCGTTACCGCTTCCATAATCTGATCGCCAACGGTATATACCGGGTTCAAGGACGTCATAGGCTCTTGGAAAATCATAGCGATATGACGACCCCGAATACTCCGCATCACCTGTCCATGACGGTCCTGTGATGTAATATCGATAACCTGTCCATCGGGTGAATTAAAGGTAATCTTACCCGACACGATTCGTCCCTGTGGTTCCGGCAACAGCCTCATGATGGATGATGCTGTAATACTTTTACCACAGCCACTTTCTCCTACAACACCAAGAACTTTACCCTTTTTTATTGAGAAGTTAACGCCGTCGACGGCCTTAACTACGCCTTGCTCAGTATAGAAGTACGTTCTTAGATCCTCAACTCGGATCAGTTCCTCATTATTGGTAGCTAGCGTCTTCTGCTCTACTGCCACCACGATCCCTCCTTCAATCTCATTGCGGTCACTTTAGCTGGAATAGGGATCCACTGCGTCCCGGATACCATCGCCTAGGAAGTTGAATGCCAGTACCGCAAGGACGACGAACAGACCAGGCAACAGCAACCACGGACGTTGCAAGACTACACTAACCTGCTGCGATTGCTGCAACAATACTCCCCAGCTCGTTGTCGGCGGTTGAATTCCCAGGCCAAGGAAGCTCAAGGACGTCTCAGACAGAATCATTCCGGGAATCGACAGCGTGGCCACAACGATGATGTGACTCAGAGCATTAGGCAGCATGTGGATCAGGATAATTCTGCGATCCGAAGCGCCCATGGCTTGAGCCGCCACTGCATAGTCTTCTTCCCGATAGGCCAAAATCTTGGCCCGCACCTGTCTGGCCAGACCGGTCCAGTTTCTCAACGAGAGGATGATAGAAATCGCAAAGAAGACCTTCGTCGGAGACCACTCGGGAGGAACCGCAGCAGCCAAAGCTGCCCACAACGGAATATCCGGGAAAGAGAGCAGCAACTCTACAATCCGCTGAATAACGTTGTCAATAATTCCACCGTAGTATCCGGAAATGGTACCCAACACCGAACCCAAGATAATCGTCAAGGTAACACCCACCAGACCGACGGTAAGCGAGACCTGACCACCGTGAAGAATTCTGCTGTACAAGCAACGGCCAAGGTCATCGGTACCAAAGGGGTAGAAGGTGCCGGGAGCATCCACACCCATCAGTCTGATATTGGTGGGAATCAAACCGAACAACTTGTACTCATCGCCGCGGACGAAGAACTTAATGGGATACTTCTGAGAAGTATCAATGGTATGCACCCACTCAAAGAGCTCAAAGTCCAGCTCCGTCTTAAGTCCGTAGACAAAGGGTCTCAGGTGGAATTTGCCTTCCTCATCAAAGAACCTGGGAACCTGCGGCGGAGCATAAATGTAATTCTCATTCTGTTGCGTGTAATTATAGGTGGCGAAGAAACCGGGGAAAATTACCATGACTAGGTAAAGAACAACTACGATAATTCCTCCGGCTACTGCCAATCTGTTTCTCAAGAATCGACGCCAGATTAGTTGACCTTGAGTTAAGGACTCACCTTGAGTCTCCAACTCAACCTCAATTTCCTCTTGACGTGTTGCGACTGGTTCCAAAGCCATTACTCCGACCTCCCTTTACTCGTAACGAATTCTCGGATCGACCAAGGCCAGAAGAATGTCGGCAAAGAAGTTACCGACAACCAGCATTATTGAAAGAAATACCAGGAAACTTCCAGCCAAGAACATGTCTTGGGAGCGCAATGCGTTAAAGTACAGCGGACCTGTGGTCGGCAGACTCAACACAATTGACACAACCGTACTTCCCGAAATAATCGAAGGGAAGCTCATTCCGAGACTCATGATCAGCGGGTGAAGGGCGTTGCGGACTGCGTGCTTGTAAACCACCTTGGTTTCCGTCAACCCTTTAGCCCTCGCCGTCTGTACGTACTGCATGTTCAGAATGTCAAGCAGGTTTCCTCGCATAGTCCGCATCAGACCTGCAGTACCGGACATACCAACAACGATGACTGGAATCCATAGATGCTGTAAGAAGTCAATGATTTTGGCCATACTCCAGGGAGCATTCTCCATTCCCCGGGAGAACAGGCCACCGATTGACCACCCAAAGACACGAGATGAAATGACCATCAGTACTAGAGCAATCAAGAAGCCCGGGACACTTAATCCTATGAAGGAGAAGAAGGTAAAGACATTATCCATTACTGAGTACTTGTGTGTCGCCGAATAGATACCGATGGGCACAGCCACAATCCAGCTGAAAATCAAGCTACCCAAGGAGATGACAACGGTAAATCCAAGTCGACTCCAAATTAACTCATTTACCTCTCGGTTGTACTGGAAGGACCGACCGAAGTCGCCACGGACAAAGCCGCTAATCCACTTCCAATACTGTACATAGATTGGCTTATCCAACCCATAGCGCTGATTCAGAGCCTCAATCTGCTGGTCGGCAGTACTGGTTCCCTGAAGCATTAGCTCCGCCCTGTACACGTCAAGATATGAGCCAGGCGGTAAGTTAATCAAAAAGAATCCGATGATGGAAACAAATACTAGGGTGGAGATCATGTACACAAATCGCCGCCCAATAAATGCCATCATGCTGCATCACTTCCTTCAGCATTGTTGTTTGGTGCCGAATAAACTATTCGCAGTGTGTTTCTTGGAGCCGAGCCAAGATCGCCGGCCTCAATCACCTGGTGTCTGTTTGCAGTTCTCTGCGGCCCCTGCCAAATCACTGCGCAATCAAGCGGCCACAGTCCTAGAGTTCCGGGGGCTAGCCAGCTTCCCCGGCTGTAAAGGCTGCTGCAAACTTAGTCTGTAATCCGAGCTGCGTCCTCTGCTAGCTCTACTGCAATTTCCCTAATCCACCACCTCCCGGTGACTCCAGAAATCTCTGATGATGTTTCCAGCATGTAAACTCATCATAGAATAATTTAACGTCACCATTTCATTCTCCTGCCTGGTACTGCTTGTTTTTCATTCACACAAAATTCCAACTTATATAGAAGTTGGATCCAAGCCGGAGTAACAAACTGTGCCTTACAACGTTATATATTCCAGATGCCGCGGCAACATTCCTGTAACAAAATCAGGTCTTCGCTAGATTCGCTTCAAAGTCTCAATCGTCTAAGAAAGTGAATCCAGGGGAATTGAGGCAAGATATCAAAACTCTTACTTCAACGGAGACCTCGACGTAGATAATGAAAAAACGGCCTGCGAAACTTCGCAAGCCGTTCTTGTGGGGTGAGTGATGGGATTCGAACCCACGGCCTCCAGGGCCACAACCTGGCGCTCTAACCAACTGAGCTACACCCACCACGATCTGGCGCGCCTGGCAGGAATCGAACCTGCGGCACTCGGATTAGAAGTCCGATGCTCTATCCCCTGAGCTACAGGCGCTCACTGCCATTCTGCTCCATATTTTTGGATGGAGCGGGAGACGGGAATCGAACCCGCATAGCTGGCTTGGAAGGCCAGAGCTCTACCATTGAGCTACTCCCGCGCACTCTGTAATGTTACCACATTCGCCGAGGTTTTTCAAGTGCTCTTTCCTCACAATTTCTTACTAGGAAGAAGAGCTGGTCGGGGCGAGAGGATTTGAACCTCCGCCCTCCTGCTCCCAAGGCAGGCGCGCTAGCCAAACTGCGCCACGCCCCGATTCTAACCCTCCACCGGGCTGTTGCCCCGGCGAACAATAATGAGTATACCATGGGTCCTTTGCAGCGTCAAGCCCAAAAATCCCGACTCTCTGGGAAAAGCTCCTTAGGCCCTGGATACCCCCTTCTGCCAGCTGGACAGCAGTTGATAAAGCTGAGCCATCGCCCTTCCTCGGTGGCTAATCCTATTCTTCTCCTCCGGAGCAAGTTGGGCAAAGGTCTTGCCGTATTCCGGCAGGAAGAAAATAGGGTCATACCCAAAGCCATTGGTACCTTGGGGGCTATCAGCGATAATCCCAGAACAAATCCCCTCGGCGGTTTGCACCGTGACCTTCTCTCCATCTGGAACCGCGAAGGCAATCACACAGTGAAAGGCCGCGGTACGCTGCTCCGGAGGGAACCCTTCCAGTTCCTTTAATAACTTCTCATTGTTGGCTGCATCGGAGGCATCTTCCCCGGCATAGCGGGCTGACCGCACTCCCGGTGCCCCGTCTAAGGCATCCACCACTAGCCCCGAGTCGTCGGCCAAGGCAGGCAAACCCAGCTGCAGCGCCACCTCCCGGGCCTTCTTAACGGCATTGGCTTGAAAGGTGGCCCCGTCTTCCACTACTTCCTTAACCTCGGGAAATTCACTCACCGCAACCACCTTGATTCCCAAGGGTTGAAGCAAGCTGGCAAATTCCGCCAATTTGTGCCTATTTCTCGAAGCTAGTACCAATTCTAACATTACTTAGTCCTCCAATGCGAGCGGCAAGGTCTTCCGACAACAGCTGCTTCTGCATCTCAATTAGCTGGCTAATTCCACTTTCCGCCAAGTCCAGCAGACGATTCATCTCCTCACGGGTAAAGGGAAATTCCTCTGCCGTTCCCTGCACCTCGATTAACCGTCCATCACCGGTCATTACCACATTCATGTCCACCTGGGCCTTGACATCCTCACCGTAGCACAGGTCCAGCATCGGCTGACCATCGACAATTCCTACGCTGGTGGCGGCCACGAAATTGGTGATGGGAAAGGCCGTCCACCTCAGGCGGTCTGTCAGGTAGTTCATCGCATCCATCAGCGCGATAAAGGCTCCCGTCACCGCGGCGGTGCGGGTACCGCCATCGGCTTGAATTACATCACAGTCTAACCACAGGGTCCGCTCCCCCAAGGCCTTCAGATCAACTACTGAGCGCAAGGCCCGGCCGATCAGACGTTGAATCTCCGAGGTTCTGCCACTGAGCTTGCCTCGTGCCGCTTCTCGGACGTTGCGGGTTTCTGTCGCCCTGGGCAACATGGAGTACTCAGCAGTCACCCAACCCTGCCCTGTCCCACGTAAGAAAGGAGGTACCTTTTCCTCAACACTGCAGGTACAGATTACCTTGGTGTCACCGACTTCAATTAAGACAGAACCCTCGGCATACTTATTGATATTTCGGGTCAACTTGACTTCCCGTAATTGATCTGGACTCCTTCCATCCAACCTAGACAAAGAAATCTCCTCCCTGAATCTTCGACTACTCGGCGATGCGCCTAACTAGGGAGCCCACTAACTCCCGGAAGCGGTCCCCTCTTTCTTCGAAATTCTGAAACATATCATAGCTGGCACAGGCCGGAGATAGCAGAACAACATCCCCGGGGCTGGCCAGGTCATTGGCCAACCTCACCGCCTGTTCCAGGGCCTCCACTCGATAAACCGGCACTTGACTGCCTTGAGACGAAATCGCCGCCTCGATCTTAGCAGCGGCAGCACCCAACAGGACTACAGCCTTGGCTTTCTCCTGGATCACTTGGGCAAACTCATCAAAGGGCAGGTTCTTATCATATCCACCGGCGATGAGAATAATTGGTTCCACAAAGGCACGGAGCCCAGCAACGGCTCGACTGGGTGAAGTAGCGATGGAGTCGTTGTAGAACTTCACGCCATCGATCTCCCGCACCTTCTCCAGACGATGGGGCACGCCGGCAAAGGTGGTGATCACCGAAGTTAATGCCTCCAAAGAGACTCCGGCCAAAGCCGATGCCGCTGCCGCCGCTAGGATATTCTCTATATTATGACTGCCCACTAGGCGAATATCATCCACGGAACACAGGATTTTCTCCCCTGACGCCGCCGGCGGAACATTCCGCAAGACAATCTCACCGTCTCGGACAAAGGCACCTTGATCCACTTCCCTTTGTCGACTGAACCAATATACCTGTCCCGGGGCCGATTCCGCCATGGCCCTGGTGATGGGATCATCGTAATTGAGCACCACCTGTTGCTCCGAAGACTGAAACTGCCAGATTCGCTTCTTGGCTGCGATATAGGCCTCCATAGAAGGATGCACATCGAGATGATTTGGGGTAATGTTGGTCACCACGGCAATATCCGGGGCATGATCGACAATCTCCAGCTGAAAGCTGGAAAGCTCCAACACCACCCAATCGGACTTGGCGATGTCGGCAATTTTGGTCAACAACGGTGTGCCGATATTACCGCCGACCCAGGTCCGCTTTTCTTTACCTAACATCCTTCCGATCAGAGTTGTAGTTGTTGTCTTACCGCTACTGCCGGTAATACCCACCGTCGAAGCGGGGTTCAACTCCAAGAATAGGCCCATTTCGCTGCATATAGTCACATCGGTGTTGGCCAAGGCTTTAATCTCCGGTAATTCCTTGGGCAATCCTGGGGCTAAGAAGACCCAGTCAAACTGCTCCAAACCCGACAGGTAATCGGCGCCAAACTTAAAGTCTATCGGATAATCTTTGATCTGGTGCCATCGCTGTCCCAGTTGTTCCGGAGTCTTTTTGTCACAGGCAGTAATCACGTCTTGGCGCGGTAGTAAGTATTGAATTACGGCCAGATTGCTGACGCCCAAGCCAACGACTGCTACCCGTTTTCCCTGCCAATTAACCATCTGCCCACCCCCTTGGTCAATCACATTCCCGTGGCCTGTTCCATTGTCGCGGTTGGAGAACCTTGCCTGCTAACACCTGAGAGCGAGCAGCAAAATGTCCTGGATCGCCACTAACATAATACTCACTGCCCCGTCCCCGGGCCGGGCTGAGCCCGTCGGTTTCCTCCAATCTGCGCCGCACTTCCCCTACCGTTTCGATAGCAGGGTCGATCAAGGTCAACTCCGGCGCCAGGGCCTGAATCCGAGGGGCGAGAAAGGGATAATGAGTGCACCCCAAGATGAGGATTTCTGCCTGGGCCTGCCGCACCGGCTCTAGGTATTCCTCCAACACCTGGGTTAGATTAGGTTCTTCCAGGCGTCCCGACTCAATCATGGGAACTAATTTCGGGCATGGCACCGCCACCGTTTCCACTCCGGGATTGGCTGCTTTTAGCTTTTGGGAGTAGACCCCGGAAGCTACCGTCGCTTCAGTGGCCCACAGGGCAATGGGTCCTTTCCTGTGATGACGCAAAGCCGCCCTGACACCGGGCTCAATTACCCCTACTACAGGTACAGGAAACTCTTCCTGGATCTCGGGAAGGGCCAGTGCCGACGAAGTATTGCAAGCGGCAAGCACCAACTTCACATCAAACTCCAACAGGAAGGTGATAATCTCCCGGGAATACTGCCGAATCTGCTCCGCGGTTTTTTCCCCGTAGGGGGCCTTGGCAGTATCGCCCACATAGATAATGTGTTCTTCTGGCAAGTTTTCTTCTAGTTGTTTGACGACAGTCAACCCTCCCACCCCGGAGTCATAGACCCCAATGGGACGCGCGTCGCTCATTGTTCATCATCCATCCTCACTAATTTCCCGGCGATACCATCTCAGCGGCAAATTCCAAGGGTTGACTCAGGTCAACATGACCCGTCAATGTATCTACCGGCATCCCTTCGACTAGCAACACCACCTGCCGAATACCCGGGAGGGAAGTCAGTGTATTCACGATAGAAAATACCGTTTGTAGTTCCGCTGAGCTGCCGCCGGGATGATCCTCCACTAGCTCACGGCTAAAACTGACGGTGGCTACCCCTTGCTCTACTTCTACAGCCAAGAGCCGACAATTCGGTGGAATGACCGCAACATACTTTGGGTTGAGGGGTCCAGCACACAGGGCCGCTACCACCTCAGCCACGGAGACAGGCTCCTCCATGTCCCTGGTCTCCACCACCAACAGTTCACTGTTGGGTTCGCCAAAATACAAGGAAACGGTTTGCATCGTCGGAGGAGACAGGGTAGGGCGATTCTCCCTAAGACCCCACCAGACTCCGATGATAATCAAGGCAGTAGCCAGGATAATCACCAGGATACGCCCTAGCTGATGACGGATCATCGAAGTCCCTCCTCTTCTGTGCAGAGAGTATCGGTGCTGTTAGATTCCCCTTGCTCAGTCACCAGAGATTCCGTCTCCACAGGTTCCCCTTCTGGTACACTAAAGTATTGATATACTCCCGCGATGATACCAATAGCGGCTCGCCGTTGCATCTCACTGTCGAGAAAGCGGGGACCCTCCTCGGCGTGATCTAGGAAGGCAACTTCCACCAGGGCCGCTGGAACCTCCGTGTGCCTCAACACATAGAGATCCTCTCTGATTTTTGTTCCTCGATCTATCGTATCCAACACTGCGACCAACTGCCGTTGCAGCGCTCGACTCAAGGCTGCGTTGGCAGGATTGCTGTCTTTGTATAGAGTTTCGGTCCCAGCGGCCTGCTTAGAATAGGATGCGTTAAAGTGAATACTGATAAACGCGTCGGCCTGTCTTTCATTAGCCAACTGACTACGCTGGCTCAAGGGAACCAGGTTATCGGTCATCCGGGTCATATAGACCTCCGCGCCAGCGGCCTGTAGGCCCTCATATACCTGCAGTCCCACCGCTAGGTTCAGTTCCTTCTCCCAAACGCCGTCTCGACCGGCAGCGCCCACTTCGGGACCACCGTGTCCGGGATCGATGACAATCACCTTGCCCTCTAATCCCGACAATAATCCACCAAGGGCCTCCGGAGACAATTCCCGTTGCTTCAGCCATTGGATGGCTTCCGGGGTCATCAGATCCAGGGCCGGTAAAGTAAGGGCGACATCCAAGGCTTCCTGGCCGCCGACTGGAACATCTTCTTCCTCCGGTGATGACCTTGGTCCCGATTCTGGGTCACCGTCTCCTATCCCCGGACCAGATCCCGCAGGCAGGTCAGCGCTAACCTCAGCAATCATGGACTCTGAGGGTGAAGCCTCCCAGCGGGTATTACCAAAGGACTCCCAACCAGTATCTGCCAGGGCACCAACGCCATCGTAGATGGGTTGCCGTAGAGCCAACCATCCCGTTTCCCCCCGCAGGCCAGGAAGGAGCAGTTCCACACCCTTCTGGTTCGGCCTTGCCTCTAGTCGCGAAGCATCGACGGGCTCCTTTGTCTCCATAACAAAGCGAACAATCCCTGGTTGAAACTGACTAAGTCGAATTTTAGACACCAATTCGTCCTCAATGTCTGCTTCGATTCCCTCTTGGCAGAGGGTGGCGCCATGAAAATCTATCACCAGTCGGTGGGGTTCCCGCAGCAGCTTGATTTCCCGGGCAAGATCACCGGTGCTCTCGAAAAACAAAGTCAGAGCCGATCCCCTGCGGGTTAAGCTGACTCCACCTACCAACTGATTCAGGGCTACCACAACTTTGGTTTCCGATTGCCAGTTCACATCATAGCCCGTCATCCAATGTAAGTCCACAACAATACGAACCACATCGGACTGGTTTTGACTCATCCGGATGCTTCTCACCACAGAGTCTTCGATCTCAATGGTCTCATACTCTACGGCCAGGCGGGATTGTGGAATGTCAATCACCAAACGCGCCGGCGACTGGAGCAGATTGATGCTCAATCCGGAAAACCGGGTGGAACTGATCTCCAGCCAAGCACCCTGTTGATCCCGAGCAAAGGCAACCTGCTTCACCAGGCCCAGGGAGTCGTCAAAGGGCAGCAGCTGCGGCTCTGGATCCAACTGAGGCCCTTCCTCCTCGTGATCCTGGGGCACTGGGCCTTCTACGTGAAAGGCTCCGGACGCCTTGGGCGGATCCCCCATGATTCTCAGAGCCTTCGCCCCGCCATCCCAAGCCAACCGGATTCCTAACATATTCACTATGGCCTGAATCGGCACATAGATATGGTCGTCAATTAGTGTGGGAGGTACTCCCGTCCCCAAAGTCCTTTCCGCTCCCACAAAATACTTCTCACCGACTTGACCTATGTAATCATCTCCGCTTGGGGCCTGAATCGCCAGTTCTCCTGTCGCCCTATTCCACCGAATAATCAGCCCCAAGGGCTCGGCTAGGGACTCTAGGGGCACCATCACTCGACCATCGACGGTGGTGAGCGGTGCCACCAAAGGCAGCGGAGTGTCGTTGTAGATCACTGTGATCGAGGCCTCGGCCCCAGCAACAAACACCAGCGCCAATAATACCCCCAACCAAAGCAAGGCTGAAGATGCCTTGGAATAGTATAACTTCACTCTGCCACCTCCCCTGCAGGATATAGATACCAAGTTCGACAATCCGAAATGCATCTCCTGTCACGTCCTCCAAGTCTTGGTTAGGGCAATCGGGGATTCCAGTCGGGATCGGGCTCTGCCTCATCAAAGGCGGTGAGCAATGTTACCGGTTGCCGGGGATCTCTGCGGCCGACACTGTAAGCCACGGTAACGGAATAGCTGCCCGTGACAGCACCACTTACCGATGGCAACTCGCCCTCAAAGACGATGTGGGCGGGAACCACCCAGTGATAACCATTGTCCTTTACCACAGCGATTTCTTCCCACATCGCCAGGAACTCTGAACGAGCGTCTTCGTCCTGGACCAAGTCCCAGACCTTTTCTCCCTGTGGGTCAGTGATCATCACACTATAGACGGCCACCGACGAACCGGTCCCATTGGCCATCCCGAAGTAACCAAAGAGCCGAGGGGTAGGATCGCTGGGGGTGCTGTTAGTGAATACGTGAAAGGAAATAGCCACCTCCTCGGGCCACAATCCCAGATCCGCGGTAAACTGCTGGTTGTTGTCCCCGGTCTCCACTTGAATCGTCATTCGTTCCCGACGATAGCCTTCAGCCTCTAGTTCCAAGACGTGTTGCCCCACCGGTACTCCTTCGATTACATAGCGGCCATCGCCATCGCTTCTGGCCCGATAGTATTCACCAAGCCTAATCTCAGCCCCTGAAATCGGATCACCTAGGACGTTGCATACCCTACCGCGAAGGGTACCCCAGGCTTGGGGACCTTCCACAGCAGCGGGGACTGTGGGCAGCCAATATCCCGGATAGTGTTCTCGGACCAACAGGGAAACAACCGCGATCCAAACCAACGCCAAGTAAGCAACAAAACTATACCAGGCGATGCGTCGCAATTTACGCCAGGGATTAGGTTCAAACATTTGGCCCGTCACCACCTCATCGCCAAGTTACAAGCTCCCGGCCTTTCTCAGCCATCATATGCGACGAAGCGGCGATAAGATGCAGATATTAATGGCCACCCCCACTGGGGAGGTGGCCAATCAGTTGTCTTACGTTACAGAGCTTCGCTTCGGGTCCTGCTGCGACTGGTGAATCGCCGAAGCCCGCTGAGCCCAATTCCGAAGAACAAGGGTATCGCCGCCAGCAAGTACAGTGACCAAGGGGGCGGCTCCTTAATGGTCCGAATTTCCCGGACACTACCGGGAACTACATTCCCAGCTTCGTCGATGGCCCGAATCACATAACTACCAGGTTCCAAAACCAATTTGAAGGCGGCAAAGCTGGGACGCCGTCCCGCCATCTCTACCTTATCGGGATCAAACTCCACAATCTCATAGCCCAGGGCATATCCCGGTGTCTGTTGGACATAGTAGGGTGCCAAGGGAGCGGTTTCCACAACCTCACCACCCTGAACCACTTGCAGTTGGATATTCTCCAACTCTTGCCCCCGCTGCCACTGCCACATTCCCTTCATGCCCCGTCCTGCCAGGGGCTTGTGGGCCTGGACCATGCGCAGGAATTCATAGGCACTGTACTCCGAGGCGGTAAAGGCTTTAAGATACATCGTTCGTGTTCCGTGTAAGTACAGAATGTGTGAACTGTCATCGGACATTACCGGACGGGTCCAACGGCTCTCGGGCAAGATCTCATATCCCACCCCGTGTCTACGGGCGGAGAATACCGTTAGGCTTCGCTCAGAATCTGGGATGACCCCTGCCTCGTTCACCATTCTGATCCGGTACTTGCCCGGGGGTAAGTTTACGATGAAGGCTTCCAAGGGCGCTCCAACAAATTCCGTGGGCGGCGACGGTTCCACCGGTGGATCGGGAATCTCCGATTCGTCATAGGGAACCCCGGTTTCCTGCACATGTTGTACCATCGCAAGGAGAGTTTCTTCGTACTCCACTCGAGCGGTGCGGTAATCGTTCACCGCCTGGTAGTACCTTTCCAGCTCCTGTCGATAAGCTTCATAGGCCCGGTGGGCCTCATCTCCCTTGAGCAATTCGCTGGGGGTGAATTGACCGGAGCGCAAGCGATACCCATAGGACATCATGTCCTGCTTCGAGACCAAATTACCATCGGAGTCGAGAATCTCCAGTTGACCGGGCACATCGATTCGCTTTTCCATCCAGTTGCCCATCCACTCCTGGGTGATATCCCAGTAGTACACATCGGTCTTCGTACCGTTGATCACGTGATCAACGTCCGCGAGAAGGAACATCTCCACCCCCCGAGGGACGAAGGTGGAGGCAAACTTGTTTCCATCCCAGGCACTGATGCCATACACCAACTGTTCTTCCCGAGGCGGCGGTGCGGCAAGGCCAGATCCGACAAAGGTGATGATACACAGCGCCAAAACTAACCCCATCACTACCCGGTTCATCTTCTGACCCCCTTCCGAGCAAAGGCAACCACTGCAATCCAAAGCAATACCCCAGTATAGGCCAGGGCTTCCACCGTTCTGCGAGCAAAGAGTCCCCAGTTACCAAAAACTATCGCGGTAAGACCCCGATCCAAGTAATCGAAGGGACTGAACCAACTGGTTGCCGTCCTGATGTAACTGAGAACGTCTCGGGCAAAGATCAACGGCGAAGCGGTGTTCTCGCTGAACTCCATCAGCCCCATCACTCCCGCTGCCAAATCCGTCACCAGGAAAAAGGCCAAGAAACTGAGGAAGAGAATTATGGAAGTTCGTGCCCTCTTGGTGACAGCAGATAATAGGATCCCAAAGGCAATCAAGGCGGAACCCAAAAGGATGGACATCAGGGCTTGGGCCAAGAAATTCCAGCCAAGGCCCAGGTTCGTTGCCCAGGAGACCACTGCAAAGAAGGCTAAGTAGACGAGAATCATAGCTGCAAAGGTAAGGATCTGCTCCAGGAATTTAGCCAAAACATAGGAGACAGAATCAACGGGGCCGTAAAAAAGCACTTCCAAGGTGCCCTGATCCCGTTCTCGGGTGATGGACATGGCAGAGCACAAAGCCAAATAAGCGGCCCCCAGGATAACGGCATAGCGTAGGGGATCACTTAGGGGACTGTTCAGGGACATCAATCCATTCTGCGCAATACTGGACAGGTTCGAGGTAACGCTGAGGACGGCTGCGGTGAAGGCAACGGTAATTGCAGCGTACAGACCTAGGCTGTAGAAGTTAGATCTCAGCTCCCGGCGCACTATCGCGTAAATCGCGTTCATCCGAGGAGATAAGGCACTCATGAAGCTTCACCTTCCTTCGTCAACAGGGACAGATTGTTTTCAGTGATGGTAATAAAGGCATCTTCGAGGCTCAGTTCTCTGGTGGTCATCCCGATAATCACGCCGCCAGAGCCGGAAATTAACTGAGAAATCTTGGCCCGGTGGTCAGTCTCAGCATCGGTCTTAATCCGAAGCAGATTGCCCTCAGCAACTACGGAAATGACATAGGGCTGAATCTCTAGGGCCTCGACAAGGTGCTCCGGAAGCTCCTCCAATTCTACGACCAGTTCGACGTCCTGACGCAGCCGCTGCTTCAGGTGGGTCATGTCATCTTCTGCCAAGAGTCTGCCTTTGTTCATAATCCCCACTCGATGACAGGTCCGCTCTATCTCCGATAAGATATGGGAGGAAATGAAGAGCGTCTTCCCCCTAGCGTTTTCCTCCATGATCACGTCCCGGATTTCCCGGATCCCATAGGGGTCCAGCGACGACACCGGTTCATCGAGAATGAGCAATTGGGGATCCGCGAGCAAAGCCCTGGCCATGCCCAATTTCTGTTTCATCCCCTTGGAGTACTCCGCCAGCAGCCCATCCCGACGAGACCACAAATTGAGTCGACTCAGTACCTCCTGAATCTTCTTGTCGGGATTGTCCACTTGATACAAACGAGCAAAGAACCGGAGATATTCTAAGGCGGTCATATCCTCGTAAAGGTATTGAAACTCCGATAACACTCCGATTTGACGCCGGATTTGGAAGTAATCCTCCTGGGGCTTCTTCCCAAATAACCGAATCTCCCCTTGAGTTGGGGGCTCCATCCCCAACAGCATCATAATCGTGGTTGTCTTGCCCGCCCCATTGGGGCCGAGAAAGCCATAGATCTCCCCCTTTTGCACATGGATATTGAGATTATCCACGGCGGTTAGCTTGTCATAGCGTTTAACCAAGTTCCGTGTTCGGATCACAATAGGTCCCTCCCATCCCTTGGTGTTAATCACCGGGATAACACCCATCTTGACTGTTTCACAGCTGGTTGGATATAATTTTCTATACACTTGATGTCTTCCCTTTATCTCAAGGGAACGCCAAGGGTCACTGCCAAGACCGGAGGTGATAACCAATGGCTAAAGGAAAGGCCGAGAAGACGGTTTGTCTTAACCGCCGAGCTCGGCACGATTATTTTATCGAAGATACTCTAGAGGCAGGCATTGCCCTCCAGGGTACCGAGGTTAAGTCCCTGCGGGCCGGCCGGGCCAACCTCAGGGACTCCCATGCTCTGATCGAAAACGGTGAGGTTTGGCTGTACAATATGCACATCAGTCCCTATGACCAGGGCAACCGTTTTAACCACGAACCCACTCGGCCTCGCAAGTTGCTCTTGCACAAGCGGGAGATTATGCGGTTGCTGGGGCAAGTCCAACAAAAGGGTTTTACTCTCATCCCCCTGCGGGTATATTTCACCTCCTACGGTAAAGCTAAGGTGGAGCTGGCCCTAGCTAGGGGTAAGAAGCTGTATGATAAGCGAGAGGCCCAGGCCAAGAAGGATGCCCAAAGGCGAATCCAAACGGTCCTAGCGGAGCGGCAGCGGGGATAGTGTGTTTGCAAAGGAAGCAAGATGGTGTATAATATATGGTGTACTGAAGTGTGTGATCCTTTCTTGGGGGTGAATTTAGGTTCGACACGGATAGGATGAGCAGTAGTAGCGAGCCGAGGTCTCCTGTGCCTCGTTAAACAGCGGGAACCTAAATTTAAGAGCAAACGATAATTACGCTCTCGCTGCTGCCTAACTAGGCGGTAGCCATCCGAACCGGTTTGGCCTACGGGCCGGCTAGGGTGTCATTTGCAGTAGGCTTGCTGACTAGTGTTGCCCATGGCTAGTTCAGGACACTTAATGGGATAGTTGCTCCAAGGATCCTGCCTCTAGGAGCCGGAGCGATGAAGCTGAAATATAGAGGATACGCTCGTAGAAGCTATTGTGGGTTCATCCGTGGACAGCGGTGCAAATCCGCTCACCTCCACCAAAAACCAAAAACCTGAGGCATTGCTGCCTCAGGTTTTTTTCTGCATTTATTTCACGTGACCAACACCGGAGCGACTTAGACGAATTTCTACCTTGTCGGCAATCCGGACAGTAATCTCATCGCCCTTAGCATTGGTGACTTCTCCGTGAATGCCGCCTACGGTCACAATTCTGTCACCCTTCTTGATGGCATTCAGCATCTCGGTTCTTTGCTTCTGTTGCTTCTGCTGCGGTCTCCAAAGAACAAAGTAGAAAACGGCCAGCATGATGATGAAGGGCATAAGCATGGATATCAACCCGGCCGGTCCACTGACCTGGGCTCCCTCAGCAGCGGCAAATACCATTGACATAGGTTCACCTCCCCGCTCTAAAAGCAAAAACATACTCGACGATTTCTGCGTAGTGGCAAACTATTCCTTTCCCTGATTATATCTATCAAGAAACTCTCGGCGAAATTCCGGAAGCCGATCCTCGCGCAGGGCTTCCCGAATATCTTCCATCAGCCGCAGCAGGAACCGGACATTGTGCCATGTGGTCAACCGCACACCTAGAATCTCCTTGGTTTTAAGCAGGTGTCGGATATAGGCCCGGGTAAACTGACGACAGACCCGACAATCGCAATCAGAGTCAATGGGACGAAAATCCCGAGCGTATTTTTCGTTGCGGATAGTAAGGGGACCATCCTTGGTATACACGGTACCATGACGCCCCAGTCTAGTGGGCAGCACGCAATCGAACATATCTACTCCCCGCTCCACTCCCTCAAGGAGACAGTCCGGCGACCCAACTCCCATGAGGTAACGGGGCTTGTTTTCAGGCAGTTCCGGAACCGTATACTCCAGCATCTCATACATCAGGTCCTTAGGCTCACCGACACTGAGGCCGCCAATGGCATATCCGGGAAAGTCCAGCTCCACCAGATCCCGAGCCGAGGCAATGCGAAGGTCCTTGTACATGCCGCCTTGCACAATCCCAAAGAGGGCCTGATTGGGGTTATTGTGGGCCTTCAGGCAGCGTCTAGCCCATCTACTAGTCATTTCCATAGACTGCTTCGTATACTCATAGTCTGCCGGGTAGGGGGCACATTCATCAAAGGCCATGACGATATCGGCACCGAGGGCCATTTGAATCTCCATGGATTTTTCGGGACTGATAAAATGCTTGGACCCATCGAGATGGGAGCGAAAGTACACCCCTTCCTCAGTTATCTCCCGCAAGTCATTGAGACTAAAGACTTGAAAGCCCCCACTGTCGGTTAAAATGGGCCGATCCCAGGACATAAACCGGTGCAATCCACCAGCAGTCTTCACCAGATCATGGCCCGGCCGCAGATACAAATGATAAGTATTGCCTAAGATGATCTCGGCCCCTACTTCTTCCAGTTCCCAAGGGGCCATTGTCTTTACTGTAGCCTGAGTGCCCACAGGCATAAATACCGGTGTTTGGATCTCGCCATGGGGGGTAGTTAACTTGCCTAGTCTGCCTCGATTGTTCGGAGCCTGATATTCCACTGTGAAGGTGATCGCCAATTTTTCCTCACCTCATCTTCTTGTCACATCTCGATCCTTCGTCTATTCTGGAGAAACCTACAGGAGCAACATCGCATCGCCGAAACTAAAAAACCGATAACCCATGGCCACCGCCTGTTGGTAACACTGCAGTATCTTTTCTCGTCCGGCAAAGGCCGACACCAACATTAATAATGTAGACTTTGGCAGGTGGAAGTTGGTGATCATTCCATCGACGGCCTTAAACTGATACCCCGGATAGATAAAAATATCGGTCCATCCTTCCCGGGCCTGCCAGGGACCAAGCCCCGCGGCGGTCTCCAAGGTGCGCACGGAAGTTGTACCTACGGCTATCACCCGGCGCCCTTCGTCCTTGGCTTGGGCAATAGCCTTGGCGGTGGTCGCCGACAGACGAAAATACTCGGAATGCATCACGTGTTCCTCGATGGTGGCAGTACTTACTGGCCGAAAGGTACCCAGTCCCACATGTAAAGTAACGTACTCCAGCTGTATTCCCCGGGCCTGCAGCCCCTCCAATAACTGGGGGGTAAAGTGCAAACCCGCGGTGGGTGCCGCTGCTGAACCCCTCTCTTTGGCATAGACCGTCTGGTATCTGTCCGCGTCCTTCAGCTCCCTCCTGATGTATGGGGGCAGCGGCATCTGCCCTAACTTGTCCAAAACCGCCTCAAAGGAGGGACCGGTAAACTCAAACTCAATCAATCTACCCCCAACCTCCGTCGAGGCCAGGACTTCGCCCACCAGTTCACCCTCACCGAACCGGATCCGCACTCCCGGTTTGGCCCTGCGCCCGGGTTTAACTAAGGTCTCCCAGCGGTTAAGGCCTACCTTTTTGAGCAGCAGCACTTCAATCTGCGCCCCGGTGCCCTCTCGCACACCATACAGACGGGCCGGCATCACCCGGGTATCATTGAGAACCAAGAGATCACCGGGCAGCAACAGATCCGGCAAATCCCGAAAGATTTTGTGCTCTACCTCTTCCCGATCCCGTCGGACCACCATCAAGCGGGAGGCGTCCCGGGGAGTCATCGGTGATTGGGCAATTAATTCCTCTGGTAGGTTGAAATCAAAATCTGCTACATCCATGGAGTTGTGACCACCTTAGTGTTGTTATTCCTATTCCTCTTTGTACCCCATCTGGCGGATTAGATTGGGATTGTCTCTCCAATCCTTCCGCACCTTGACCCACAAATCCAGAAACACTTGGGAGCCCAGTATTCCTTCGATACTGCTGCGAGCATTCTGCCCAATTTCCTTGAGCATGCTGCCTCCCTTACCGATAATAATCCCCTTTTGTGAGTCTCGCTCCACAAAGATGGTGCAGCGAATGTCCACCAAATCCTTGTCCTCTCGGGCCTTCATCTCCTCGACGATGACCGCCACGGAGTGGGGTACCTCTTCCCGGGTCAAGTGCAGTACTTGCTCACGTATCAACTCAGCGACTACAAACTGCTCGGGATGATCAATGATATAGTCGTCGGGATAATACTGGGGTCCCTCGGGCAGCTGGGTAACCAAGTAGTCCACTAATTGGTCTAGGTTGGTTTGCTCCAGGGCGGAAATAGCAAAGACCGGCCAGGGCCCCAGGGCTTTAGCCCCTTGGACTACCTGATTCGTCTGCTCCTCGGTGAGCTGATCGATCTTGTTGACAGCCAGGGCTACCGGGGTAGAGACTCCCGTCAACTCTTCGGCAATGGCCCGATCCCCCTGGCGAATCCCATCGACGCCATCGATGATGAACAGGATCCCATCCACTTCGGAAATGGCACTCCTTGCCACCTTCACCATGTGCTCTCCCAGTTTGTTCTTTGGCCGGTGAATTCCCGGAGTATCTAGGAAAATGATCTGAGCATCCCGGCGAGTGAGGATACAACGAATTTTGTTGCGGGTTGTCTGGGGCTTGTCGGCGACAATCACTACTTTTTCTCCCAGCAGACTGTTAAGGAGCGTTGACTTACCTACGTTTGGGCGGCCGACCACTGCGACAAATCCTGATCGAAACTGACTCATTCCTTCACCTCTTCAGCCAAAGTCTTGATCAAATAGTATCGGTTGGTCCCGGGACCATAGGCATCGGGAATCATCTTGACCCTTTGAAAACCGGCCCCACGATAGAGGGACAGGGCACGGGAATTCTCCGGTGCCACCGTTAGGGCTAGTTTGGCAATTCTCATCTCCGATAATCGGCGGCAAATCTCCCTCAAGAATACTTTGCCCCATCCTCGACCCCGCTTACCGGCGACAATAGAAAAGGCGAAGAGATAGGCAGTCGCCGGATCCTCCCAATCCCTCATACACTCCGCCACTCCTACCGGTTGGCGGCGATGCCACAGGACAAACACTGCCCCATGGCGAGCAAAGGCCGGCAAGAACCACTCATTCATACCTCCAATGCCAAAGGCATCGATTTCCATTTCAACCAAGGTCGCTAATAGCTCTTGGGATAGTTCCCTTTCCCAAGTCACCGAAAGATCTGACTCACTCATAGCCGCTCTCTCCACTCAATGACTGCTGGTCAAAACTGTAGGGCATCAGCTCTGCCACTGTAGTCTCTAGAACATCTCCCCGCAAATTACCCAACCAAACCTTCATCTTGGGACCTAGTTCCACCATCACCTGCCGGCAAAGGCCACAGGGAGAGCAGGGCCCCTGGGTATCGGCAACCACGGCAATTTCCTCCAATACCCTTTCTCCTTCGGAGATAGCTTTAAACATGGCCACCCGCTCGGCGCAGCAAGTGGCACCATAGCTGGCATTCTCAATGTTGCACCCCAGATAAACCCGACCACTTCCTCCCCGGACCGCGGCACCCACGGCAAACTGAGAGTAGGGCGCATGGGCAAACTGACGGGCCTGCTGAGCCAAGGCCAATAGTTCCTTGTTGTCAGGATTCTTCACAGCTCAACCCCTCCCCAATAATCCACAGGAAAACGACCGGTTAGAAGAAGGACCTTCCCACCGGTCGTCGCTTTCTTTGCCTAACTCAATTCTAGGGTAACCACAACAGTGGATTGACGGTGTTTCCATTGATCTTGATCCGAAAATCCAGATGGGGACCGGTACTGACACCGGTGTTTCCGGAGTTGGCAATGGCCTGTCCTCGGACCACCTTGTCACCCTTTTTCACCAACAGCCGGGAGTTGTGACCATACCAAGTGGTTACTCCACCACCGTGGTCAATGACTACCCCCAGACCAAAGCCACCCATATTTTCCGCTTGAATTACCGTTCCCGAGGCTGCAGCTCGGACGATGGTACCGGTGGGGACAGCGATATCAATCCCCCCATGGAATTGCCGGTTCTTATATACTGGGTGGGTTCGCCAACCATATCCCGAGGAAATGCTACCCTTGACAGGCCAGCGAAGGCTCTCTAAGACCCTGCCGCCCCCGACACTGGGGATCAAGAGCTGCTGTCCCTCCCGCAAAAATCCGGGATCCCGAAGGTTATTGGCCCGGGCAATGGCACTAATCGTGGTGTTAAACTTCCGAGCAATGATGTAAGCGCTTTCTCCCCGCTGCACGGTGTAGGTCATCATCGCCGCAGTTTCCCCACCTTGACTGCTGGCGTCCTTGACCTGGTCGCCACCATTGCCGCCGGCACCGGAAGTATCCCTGTCAACGGGAATTACCAACTTCTGGCCCCGGTAAATCCTGTCGCTGGTCAAGTCATTGGCGTCCATAATTGCCTCTACGGAGGAACCATAGCGCTTGGCCAGTCCAATCAGAGTATCTCCCCGCTGGACCCGATGAACCAGATTCAAACCAGCATCCCTCAGGCATTTGTAGGTCTGCGGTCCCACGATTCCATCGGCGACAATCCCGTTGTCCTGCTGAAAGGTCTTCACCGCAGCCTGAGTTTTGGCTCCAAACTTGCCATCGGGAACAACATCATACCCCAGATTCTGTAACATCCGCTGAATTTCAGCCACATCGGGACCGCTCATGTTTCTCTCAATTACTCGACCCCCGAAGGCTGCCGCCGCGGACACGGTGGAACATAGTAAGACGAAGGATAAGATAAGTGCGACAAGAATACGTGACTTCATGGTTGCCCCCTGTTGCTGTTCTTTTTGTTACACTTGTTACATTTCGAACCCAAGTCCTGATTTTCCTTTGCCACTTGTTAGATTCTAGGTCAATCGATGGCTGCAATGCTGCTACAATATACTCTGCAAGTCGCGCAAGGGATATCCAACCTAACGGCCAATCACTGCCTCACCTGGACTAGACTGCCAGGAGGGAAAAGACCAACCAGGCCATTCCTATGCCCACTATCATGCCGATTAGCACCTCGGTCAGCGAATGAATCCTCGCCTCTAACCGACTCTGAGCCACCAAGAGCGCCAAACCGATGGCCAAGGCCACTACGGTGGGGGAAGCCCCAACAAAGTAAATGGCCGTTACCAAAGCCGCCGCCAGGGCCGAATGGCCACTGGGCATTCCACCTCGGAACCCCCGCAGGTTGCCCAGGGCTGCCTTAATGGCCACCACCAGTAGGACCACAAAGACAGCCCCCACAATAGCCACCAACAACCCCGAGCGCAGCTTCAAAGGCACCACCCTTCCCTGGGCGATCACCAGGTACTTGCCCATCACCAAGATCCCGACGGGTACCGCGGTAATTGCCGTCACCAGTACCGCTCCCGCAGCCAGATTCTTGCTGAGCGCGGCCAAGGGATGATACTCATCGGTAAACAAATCCACGACAGTCTCCAAAGCGGTATTGACCATCTCGGCGGTCAATACCAGGCCAATGGTCAACAGGATTACCGCCAGCTCCAGGCGAGTTACCCCCAAATGAACGGCCAAGATCACAGTCAAGGTCCCGACGATACCGTGAATCCGAATATTCCTTTCCCTTCGCAGGGCAAACCATAGCCCCGCAAAGGCATAGCGAAAGCTTTCCACGAGATTACGGGTCTTAAAGGGCATCGTCGGCTACTCCCGTTTCTGACCGAGCCTGGCCAGCACCTTCTCTTCCATCTGGCGCATCTCTTGCCTTTCGGTCTCAGTCAGATGATCATATCCCAACAGATGGCACATCCCATGTACGGTAAGGAAGGCAACTTCCCGAGTGAAACTATGACCGTATTCTTGGCTTTGCACCCAAGCCCGCTCCAGGGAAATGATAATATCACCTAGGGGCAGGGCCAGCTCTTCACTATGGGGAAAGAGCTCACCTTCGCCCATCGCAAAGGAGAGCACATCGGTGGGCTCATCGATCCCTCGGTGCTCGCGATTAAGCTCTTGAATCCCCGCATCGTCCATGAAGGTGATGCTCACCTCTGCCGCCGGAAGAGTTCCATCATCCCTTGGCCCCGCTAACTCATAGGTCACTGCACAAGCCTCGGTCACTAGGGCCTGCAAGGCTTCGTCCACCGACAGTTTCTCCTGAAGATTAGTCATCTCCACCTCAAGCATAGTTTCACCCCCTACCCTCTGCATTGTCCCGTGACAACTCTTCCTTGAGGGCACTTTCCGGATACTCTACCCGACTGTGATAGATTCCCCCCAATACCTGAACAAAGGCATGGGCGATTTTGTCGAGATCCTTCAGCGTAAGACTACATTCGTCCAGCTGACCGCTGTTGAGGCGGCTCTTAATTAGCTTGCGAACCATTCCTTCGATTCGCCCCGGGGTGGGTTTCGCCAGGGAACGGACGGCAGCCTCCACGGAATCGGCCAACATCACAATGGCCGTCTCCTTAGTCTGGGGCTTCGGGCCTCCGTAGCGAAAGTCGGATTCATCGACGGCCATCCCCGCTTCCACCGCCTTGTGGTAGAAAAACTTCACCAGATCATCGCCGTGATGCTGGGCGATGAAATCCATCAGCGCCGGGGGCAGCTTGTGTTGCCGAGCCAATTCCAAGCCATCCTTGACATGGGAAGTGATAATCAAGGTGCTTAAGGAAGGCGACAACTTATCGTGGGGGTTCTCCGTAGTAAACTGGTTCTCCACAAACAGATAGGGCCTCTTCAACTTACCGATATCGTGGTAAGTGGCACCCACCCGAGCTAACAGGCCATCGGCCCCTACGGCGTCGGCCGCGGTCTCTGCCAGGTTACCCACCAGAATACTATGGTGATAGGTACCCGGCGCTTCTAATAGGAGACGGCGCAGCAGCGGTTGGTTGGGATTGGACAGCTCCAAAAGCTTAATCGATGAAGTAATCCCAAAGAGGCTCTCCAAATAGGGCAAAAAGCCAATGGTGAGCACCGCGGAAACAATTCCATTGACTATTCCGAGATAGGAGTGTCGCAGGATAAAAAGATTATTTGTGGCCAAAGCCATGAAGACGATGGTAGCAAAATTGACTACACCGACAATAAAGCCCGCCCGGGTCAAATCCGACCGTTGGCTGATGCGTCCTACGCTAAACACTCCGGTAATCCCACCGGCCATCACGGTAACCACGGTGGAGATCTGAAAATCCGTCACCATCCCCACAATCACCGACAGCGCTACTACCACCACGATAGCTAGATGGGAATCCAGCAACAGGGTAATTAGCATTGCTGCAAAGGCCGAAGGAATGAGGTAGCCAATCCCTTCCCAGGGAATCAGGGATAAAATCTTGGCAAGGAAGACCGAGATAATCAGCACCAAGCCCAGGAGGGCCAAAAGTCCATCATTAGCGGCCACTTCCCGTTGATGCTGCCACAGATACACTGCCAGGAACACCAAGCTCAGCAGCAGTACCCCGGCAATCCCCGCCACGGTGAGATAGTTTGTTCGCAGCCTCTGCAAGCCCAAATCCTTCAGGACCTCGGCATGCTCCCGAGTAATCACATCGCCTCGACGCACCACAATCTCACCCTGCAGAACCATCACGGGCTCTACGGTATCCGCAGCCTGTTCAGCAATGGTCCGCAGCTTGGCTTCATCGGGAATCAGGTTAGGCTGCACGACAGATTCTACCAAGGCCACAACGGCCTCAGCCACCGTCTCCCTGGTTCCCGGACCCGCGGGTAACAGCCCTTCCCTCTCAAGATAACTGTCCACGAGATCCGGCAACTCAGCCACCACCCGCTCCCGGTCTCCTGTGCCGATTCGCCGGCCACCGAGAAGGTCCTGGGTCAGCTGCAGCGTGACCCGCTCCAACTGCATAAAATCCTGCCAAGAACAGGACAGTACCAGAGTCAGAGTCTGCTTGTCCACCCGCAGGCCTGCATCGGCTTCAATGGTTTGCTGCAAAGCTGATATCTGGCCGCTGGTAGGGGCTAAGCTAGAAGACGGGGCCGACTCGCTTCCGTTGGTACCACTGGTCAGCCCTTCCGGCTGAGCCGGCGGTAACTGCGAGCGCAGCTCCCGAGCCCGATCAAAGACTAAACCCAACTTCTCTCCGGCGGCAGTTGCCACTTTGCCATCGATGACGTAGTTGGCCGGATCCTGCAGCGCCTCGTCAACGGCCAGTTCTGCCTCCTGCTGCCGGAGTTGTTGGGTACGATATCTATTGACAATGGTTTTCGGCGCACTGATATCCCGGGTCGCCACTTGCCCCACCCGCAGTTCTGAGCGACTGGGGATCAAGTTGGCGAGCAGAATACCCAGCAGAGTGACATAGACAATGGAGGCCACGATCCAGTGGCGGGCTCCATCTCTTTCCCACAGCCCGCCAAAAAACCGCATTACCTGTCGCCTAGACCTCTTCCACCACTCCATTATTGATCACACCATCTTTTTCGGCCACAACCTGCTTTTGTTCAAAGAGGTCATAGGCCTTAATTATCCTCTGGACCAACTCGTGACGAACCACATCACGATTATCCAGATATACGAACTCGATGCCCTCCACATCCCGAAGAATCCCTTGTACCTGCTGCAAGCCGGAGGACTTGTCCCGAGGCAAGTCTACCTGAGTGATGTCTCCGGTAATAATCATCTTCGAACCAAATCCCATCCTGGTTAAGAACATCTTCATCTGTTCTGGAGTGGTATTTTGTGCTTCATCTAAAATAATAAAGGAATCATCCAGGGTCCTACCCCGCATATAAGCCAAGGGCGCCACTTCTATAATACCCTTCTCCGAGTACTTCTCATAAATCTCGGCGCCGAGAATATCATACAAAGCATCATATAAAGGCCGCAAATACGGATCCACCTTATCCTGCAGATCGCCGGGCAAAAACCCCAGACGCTCTCCGGCTTCCACCGCCGGTCGGGTTAAGATGATCCGCCCCACTCGCTTGGCTTTCAGCTCAGCAACGGCCATAGCCATTGCCAGGTAAGTCTTTCCCGTCCCTGCCGGACCGATACAAAACACAATTCCGTTTTCCCGAACTGCCTGGACATAGCGACGTTGCCCCGTGGTTCTTGGCGTAATCTTCTTGCCGCGGCAGGTAACCTGAATGACATCGGACTCAAGTTCCGTCAGTGCCTGCTCCTGCCCCCGTTCCGCCAATTCCAATGTGTAGCCCAATTCCTGTAAATTGACCTCCCTTTCCGTAGCAATCTTCGCCAATTCATCCAAGACCCGCAGTACCTTATCCACCGAAGCGGCATCTCCCTTGATAGCCACTTCATTACCCCGGGGAACGAAACTAACCATGGTTTTGCTGGCCAGGGCCCGTAGGTTTCTGTCCCGATCACCAAACAGGGCCAGCGCCGTGGGGATGTCATTTGCTACGAATTTCTTTTCTACTATACCTTGTCCCAAACTAGACAAGACCCTCCTTCACTGGGTTATTGACCAAAGGCTTGATCGAAGGAAGACTGCTGTTGCGACCCCCATTGAATCTGAGTGGTTGCGGCGATGTTCTCCACAGCCTCTCCCACTACTGCGATTGCGATCACAGTTCCCTCTGAAGTGTCGATCTCCTCCACTTCCTCCGGCAAGAACTTCAGCGCAGTATTGGGGGGAACCTCCCGGCGAATACTGGCTTGGGCCTGTGCCACTCCCAACTCGATGGCCACTTCTTTGTCCAGCAGGTAAACACGGCGATCCAGCTCAATAAACCGATGCCGAATCACCTCGATGGGAAACTCCACCTGCCCCAATACCACTGGAATCCTCTCGGTGGTTTCCTCCCAGAATCCATCCTGAGGTGGCTTCGGCCCCAACCACAGTCGGCGGCCGAATAAATCTACCTCTACAGTCTGCATTTCCCGTCCTGTTGGGAACTCCTCCACCTGGGTCAAGGGAATGTCAACCTGAGCCTCATACCACACCCGGGCCTTGACGATTCCCTCTGCCCGTTGGTATAAGCCATCCTGCAAAAAATGAGGAACTCCCGTTTCATCGTAGTAGTGGGGTCGCCCAGAGATCAACACCTGTCCCGCTATAACGGTATCCCCTTCCTTGACCAAGGGCAAGCCCACCAGGGGAATGATCTGTTCGATTAATCCGCTCTTGGCCGCCACCACGTCTCCCGGTAAGTTCTGGTCTTGAAGGACAATTTCCCTCTCCGCTACCTCCAGGACCACCCGGGTTCCTTCCAGTCTAATACCAACCCAGGCCAGCTCTGGAATCTGACTCAAGAGATGGTGAGTGATATCCGCGGTGACAATGTCTGCCTTAGCAGCACCGACCTTGAGGCCCGCGGCCTGTGCCTCCTGCAGCACCTCTTCCGGCGATAGGTCCACAAGACCTTCTACCTCAATAAACCAGACAAATCCCGATAAATAAAAGAGCATAAGGCCACAGATAACCATGCCTGCCAGGAATCCTGGGCGCTTTGCCCCTCGTTGGATCACAAAGGGAAGTCCCACCCGGCGCAGGATCCGAACCTCCAGCCCCAAGCGCCGCACCAAAGGACGTAAACGACGATAGCCGGAAATTCCCACCGCCGCCACATAGAATCCTGGAGCCAGCTGCCGGCAATTCCATAGGGAAATTCCCCCTCGCATCGCCCGGTTCAGCAGTTGTTCGACTCTGGGACCTTTGATTTTGATTATAACATAGCCGAAGATGTATGACCATAAAGACCGCAAAGCCACTACACATCGCCCCCCTGGCCGTTAAAGGCAATGCCATCAATCTTGCCGTCGATGACCAATTCGCTGGAGGCAATGGACCCTAGCTTGAGGTATCGGCCGGATACCAATACCTCGCCCTGGGTTGACCGGATCCTGATTCTCTCCGGATTGTACTCTAAGACCCCCTTGTGGTTCTCGATCACCATTTGCATCGAGCCAATCACAGTGATTTTAGGTAGACCCAAAAAGACGTCCCGAGGCATCTCTATCATATCGATTATCCGCCGCGATACCTTCGGCATTAACCGTCGAATCATCGTGCCATCCCACCCTTCCATGCTATCAAATCTATGCAGGGACAGGATAAATCAGCACAAAAGAAAGAAACAAGCACTCGCGCTGCGCGACCTGCTTGTTTCTTAGGGTCAAATCTATCGGTATCGGCGGCGACTCAAGGGCGGCGCCAATATTTCTGCCAAGACAAAGGCCCGCTGCCACTGTGAAGGGGTAGCCGGTAAAGGCACCCTTCCCCCTGCGGCCTGTTGCTGTACTTGCCGGCGACCACGGGTCTCCTCCCAGGGAAGCAGTGTTTCCCGGTCGTCAAACTCCGACCAATCATCCTCCTCGGTCCAGTCATCCTCCCACCCAAAGTCCTCGGGTCCCTCCTGGGTCATCACCGGCTCCAGGACTGGTTCAGGCCCTGGCATCGTTACCTCCGGCTCAGCCGCCCGGTCGGGTTCCGGTTCTGCCCCTTGAGGCAGGCCCGAGAACTCTGGCCTTTCAGGAGACGGGATACCCTCTAGAGGGAAAACCGTTACCTCTTCCTGCCCCGTAGTCTCTTGGGTAGGAAAGGGTTCCGACAATACCGGACCTTGTCGGACCTTGTCCAGCACCGCGCCCACCACCGACCAGATTAGATACAGAATGACGAGAAGGCCGAATAAACCTTCCATGGCACCATCTCCTTATCTTCCCGAGCCAGTTAACCCTTAGCGGGTCTTACCGGCATCATCACCCTCGGATTGGTGGGCTGGATCAGAACTGCGGGAAATGGCTTCTCGCATCCCGGTATCAGCTAGCAAGTTCCGTAGGCTGTAGTAATCCATCACACCCATCTTGCCTTCCTTAAGGGCCTGGGCTAGGGCCTTGGGAACCTCGGCTTCGGATTCCACCACCAACGCCCGCATTTCCTGCACCCGTGCCTTCATCTCCTGTTCCCGGGCTTGGGCGGCAAATCTCCTTTCGGCGGCCTTGGCCTGCGCGATATTCTTGTCGGCCTCAGCCTGTTCCATCTCCAATTTCGCGCCGATGTTTCGCCCGACATCAACGTCGGCAATGTCAATAGACAGAATCTCAAAGGCCGTACCGGCATCTAATCCCTTCTCCAGGATCCGTTTGGAAATCAAGTCTGGATTCTCCAAGACATCCTTGTGACTCTCTGAAGAGCCAACGGTAGTGACAACTCCCTCACCAACTCGGGCAATAATCGTTGGCTCCCCGGCACCACCCACCAAGCGATCGATGTTGGCTCGGACGGTGACCCGGGCCTTGGCCTTGAGTTCGATGCCATCCTTGGCAACGGCAGAGATCACTGGAGTTTCGATCACTCGAGGGTTGACGCTCATTTGCACGGCCTCAAGCACATTCCTGCCAGCCAAATCAATGGCCGCGGCTCGCTCAAAGCCCAGGTCAATTTCCGCTCGCTGGGCGGCAATCAGAGCATCGACAACAATGTCTACGTTACCACCGGCCAAGTAATGGGCCTCTAGGCGGTCGATGGTGATATCGGGCAGGCCAGCCTTCGTGGACTTAATCAGAGGCAAGACAATGGCCCTAGCCGGTACCCGCCGCAAACGCATCCCAATCAAGTTGAAGATACTGATATTAACTCCCGCGGCCAAGGCGGAAATCCACAGGCCCAGGGGAACAAAGTTCAACAACACCAACAAGCCAACGATAATCACAATCAGGGGGAGAAACGCAAAGAGTTCCACTAAACACCCTTCCCTTCATCTGTAGGCTGGTGAATCTGGCGGATCACAACTTGAGCACCGGAGCGACCAATTACTTCTACCGGGACATCGGCCCCAAGGTATTCGCCTTGGGTGATGGCATCATAACGAACATCGTCAATCAAAACCGTGCCCCCGGGGCGACAGGCAGTCAGGGTGATTCCCTGTTTACCCACAAGATCGGGGTTCGCCTTGGTTCCTACATACCCTTGGGTCTTTGTCTGCTCTGCCTTGAGAATCAATTTACCCCAGGTATTTGACTTCTTAAAATAGCGAGACAACCACCAGAACAAGATAATTGTGAGAACGACGGCTACTGTGAGAGAATAGGCTGCCGCCCTAGCACTGGAGTAGCTCAGGATGATACTGGTGATAATCGCCAGGATTCCTGCCACTCCGAAGACCCCGCCGGGCACCCCCAGTTCAATGGCCAATAGCACAAGACCGCTGACAAACAGGACAATCACTTCGGCCCCGGCCAAGCCGGCGATGATCCGACCACCGAAGAAGAGTCCCAGGGAAATCAGCCCGATAATCCCCGTTAGCCCAAAGCCCGCGGTGAAAAGCTCCAATAAGATCCCCAAAAAGCCAATGGTCAAAAGCAAGGAACTGACCGTTGGCTCCGTGACAAACCGGGCCAACCGCTCAGCCCAGGTCAGCTCAACCCAGGTGATGTCGGTTTCTGCTAAATCCACCGCCGCCAAAACCTCCCGGCGGCTGGTTGCTAAGCCATCGGCATAGCCAAACTCCACCGCGTCCTTCGCAGGCAAGCTGAGGATTTTCCCGGCTTCCACGACACCGGGGATGACCACATCCTTATCCACCATAGCAGCAGCCATCTGGGGATCCCTATCCCGCCCCTGGGCAGTAGCGACAAATTCCGAACGCAGGGCGGCAACGGTTTTTTCCTCCGCGGGTCTGGGTTCTGCTGCGCCGATACTGCTACCGGGGGCCATGTAGAGATGATGTGAGGCAGTAGCAATTAATGCCCCGGCGGACCAGGCCCGTTCCGTCACATAGGCAATTACCGGTACCGGGGATGCCATGATCAAGTCTCGAATCTCCGTTGCGGCATCAACCCGACCACCAAAGGTGTTTAATTCAATCAGGATGGCCGCAGCCTGGTTCTGTCGGGCCTCGGTCATTCCGCGGTTCACAAAGGCCGCAAGCCCCGGCTCAATAGTTCCCTCCAGTCGCAAACCATAGACCAACTGACCAGCCAAGGCTGCGTTGGTAGACAACAATACCAGCAGTGTTATGACAGCGATCAACAATTGATATCCTCTTGGACGCAGATTTTTCGCCTCCCTTCGCAGCGTTCTACCCTGTCACCTCTCCTACTATCCTACTTTCCCCATCCGCTTCGGTTCATGCAACCTCTTCAACTTCGCCCCGAGAATTCCTGGCTGATTCGGCCATACGCGCAAAACCCACCGCAACCAAGGCGGTGGGTTAGTTATTCTCGTATCAGATTTTAACCAAATCTTCTAGCTCTGCTTGCTCTTCTGCGAGCAGCCTCAGACTTTTTCTTGCGTCTGACACTAGGCTTCTCATAGACCTCATGCTTGCGAGCATCTCTAAGAACGCCGCTGCGACGACATTGCTGCTTGAAACGGCGTAGAGCGCGATCGAGGGATTCGTCTTTACCAACCCGAACCTCCGGCATCCATCTCCCTCCCTCCAACACCTACATTAGAGGGGCTACTCCTGCCTACGCCAAACCAAACATCTGTAGTCTTGAGTTGACAGGAACAACACCACAAACATATGAGTTGATTATACTCTGAAAGTCTAAGCAGTGTCAATCTCTTCGGCCCTACATCCATCCCCGGTTCAACCCGGTGGCCAACCAAAGTCCCTGCCACCCAGCAGATGAAAATGGATGTGGAAGACCGTTTGACCTGCCTGCTTCCCACAATTAGCCACTAGCCGGTATCCCTCTTGGGCAAATCCCTTCTCCTGTGCCAGCCGATTAGCCACACTAACGATGCGTCCCATCACCCCTTCGTCTTCCGGTGACAGGTCGGCGAGGGAGGGAATATGCTTCTTGGGTATAATGAGGATGTGTTCCGGTGCCTGAGGCGATACGTCGGGAAAAGCCATCACCAAATCGTCCTCATACAGCACTTCAGTTGGGATCTCTTTGGCCAAGATCTTACAGAAAATGCACTCCGACAACGACTCCACCTCCTCCCCGGCGGACTCTTACTCTACTTAGATTCGCCACCGAAGGACTCTGTCCTGCGGGAAATCGGTAATTATTGGCTATTTTTCTCGATTTGCCCCACCATCAGATCCTCCGAAGCGCCCTGAAGCCGTACCGGGAGGATCCGGCCCGACACATCCCCTGCTGCCGGCGCGAGTACCCGAATGTAGTTGTCGGTCAGGCCCTCCCACAGCTGCTCATCGGGAGCAAGGGTGGGAGTAGAGCCCACAGCCACCGCCACTGTTTCCTCCGACGCGGGCTCCTCAAAGAGCACCGGCAACGATCGCTGCAAGAATCCCTCGTGATATCTCAGAGCCAGGCGCTGGCCCAACTCCAGCATTCGCTGGCTGCGCTCCTGTTTCTCAGCCACCGACACCTGATTGGCTAGCTTGGCTGCCGGGGTCCCTGAGCGGCGGGAGTACCGAAAGACATGTAACCGACTAAAGCCCATGGCCTCAACGAACTGCAGACTGGAGGCGAACTGATCCTCCGTCTCCCCGGGAAACCCCACGATAATATCGGTGGTCAGAGCAATCTCGGGAAATACCTCTCGCAGTTGCTCCACTGTTCTTTGATACTCCGCGAGGGTGTATCGCCGGCGCATTGCTCGCAGAATCTCGTCGTGTCCCCCCTGAAGAGGGATATGCAGATGCCGACAGATGTTGGGGTGTTCCTCCATCACCTGAATAAATCTAGGAGTGACTTCATGGGGATCAATGGAACTGATCCGAATACGGGGGATCTCCGTGGATTGGGCCACCGCGGACAGGACATCGGCTAGCTCTAGTTTCCCGTCCAAATCCCGGCCATATGCTCCCAAGTGAATTCCAGTCAGAACCACCTCGGAAAACCCCGCGGCCTCCAGGCGTTTGACCTCGGCCACAACGGATTCTAAGGGACGAGAGCGACTCCGTCCCCGAGCATAGGGGATCTTGCAGTAACTACAAAACTCATTGCAGCCCTCTTGAATCTTAATCGTTGCCCTGGTTCTCCCCTTGAACTGGGTAATAGGCAGATCTTCAAACTCTATGGTCTGAAAGATATCGTTGACAACAAACTGCCGCTTGCCGCTGGTGGTAAACTCCCGAACTAGATCCACCAATCGTCCTCGCTCATTGGTCCCGACCACCAAGTCCACGCCCTCAATCTCTGCCACTTCCCCGGGGGCCACCTGGGCATAGCATCCCATCACCACCACCGCGGCCTCGGGATTTTGCCGCACCGCCCGGCGAATAATCTGCCGGGATTTTCTATCGCCCATATTGGTGACGGTACAGGTATTGATTATATATACATCCGCGGGCTCGGAAAATTCTACAATCTGCCAACCCTCGCGGGCAAAGAGCTCCGCTACTGCTTCGGTATCATATTGGTTTACTTTGCAGCCTAGGGTGTAAAAGGCCACCCGTTGACTGCTCAATTCTTGCTTCATGTCTTAACCACCATATTTATGCCATGGACCTTGGGTCACCTGGCCAGAATGAAGTCCCACAATCTCAGCCCGCATCCCGTCGGCCTCAATATATAAGAAACCGACGGTGGGTTCCGGCATCGTCCGAGGATCACAGGCAGAACCGGGATTGACCAACAGCTTGCCGCCTCTGATCTCAATCATCGGGCGGTGGGAATGCCCAAAAACTACACAGTCCGCATCGGGAAAGGCTCGCAAGGCCCGTCCGGGAGTGTCGTAACCGGAGCCATCACCGTGGATTAGGCCCACGGCTGCGTCCTCCAGTTGTAGTAATCGCCGCCGGGGCAATTTGGCTCTGACTTCGAAGGAATCGACGTTTCCCGCCACGGCCTCCACCGGGGCCAAAACCGACAGGTCTCCAATTACCGACAGCTCCAGCAGATCACCCGCGTGCAAGATTAGGTCCACTTGAGAAAAGAGGGTGAAAATCTCCTTCGGTAAGTGCCTAGCTCGATAGGGAATATGGGTATCGGAAATCAGTCCAACCTTCACCAGGATCACACCTTACCTTTGCACCGGCTAACCAATGGCCCGGGTTCAGTTATTGTTCCATCTCATACAACAGGCATCCGGCGGTAATCAAACCCGCTGTTTCCGTTCGCAAAATCCTAGGTCCCAAGGATACGCTGTGGGCTCCGATGTCCTGGGCCTGGGTCACTTCCTCTTCGGCAAAGCCGCCCTCCGGCCCGATAAAAATCGCCACCTCAAGAACCGCCTGCTCCCGCCACCGACGAAACACCGTCCCGACAAACACTGTATTCTCCAGTTCGTAGGGAATCACCGCGCCAAAGCGCTCAGAGCCCACTTGGCTTCGCAGCTCCTGGGCATCGGTCAAGGCCGCCTGCCAGGACATCACCGGGCCCACCTGTGGGATTCTGCCCCGACCGCTTTGTTTGGCAGCAGCCGTTGCGATCCGCTCCCACCGTTCCCGACGCTGCTGCGCTTTTTTGGCGTTCAGTTGGACAACGGTACGCTGGGTAGTCACCGGGACGATTCTTGCCACTCCAATTTCCGTACACTTCTGGACAATCAGATCCATCTTATCGGATTTGGGCAATCCCTGGTACAGGGTAATTCTTACCTTTGGCTCTGCCCGATTCTCCCCTTTAGTGACGATAGCGGCCAGAGCTCGATCTCCGGTGATCTCCAGCAAGCGACAGGAATAGTCCCATCCTTGCCCGTCACAGACCTCGATGATATCACCGGGCTCCAACCGCAACACCTTCATATGTTTCAAATCCTCACCGGTGATAATCACTTGCTCCTCGGTGATGTTGTCTTGACTAACGAAAAATCGCATCGGTTAGCTTCGACTCCTTAGGGGCGACGGACCGCCAAACATACCCATTCTTCTTTGGTGGTTCGCTGGATAATCGTAAATCCCACGTCAACTAGGGCTGCGACCACCGCCGCTTCTTTGTCCGCGATAATTCCCGAGGCCAGCAGCATGCCCCCGGGTTTGACCCGGTGATACAGCTCTGGAGCAATCCCGATAATCACCTTAGCGATGATATTCGCCAAGACTAGATCCCCTTGGCCGGCAATATCGGTAACTACCCCTTGCCGAACTGTAACGATATCGGCAACGTCGTTACCAGTGACGTTGGCTTGGGCCGCTTCAGCGGCGACGGGATCAATGTCCACCGCGGTAACCTGTCTTGCCCCCAGCTTAGCCGCGGCAATGGCCAAGATCCCCGATCCCGTACCGACATCAAAGACTACATCCCCGGGGGTGATCCATTGTTCCAAGGCCTCAAGACACAATACCGTAGTGGGATGGGTACCGGTGCCAAAGGCCATTCCCGGATCCAAGGTAATAACACACTCTTGGGGACCGGGAGTATATTCTTCCCAGGAAGGAAGGATCACTAACCTATTACCGATGGCCTGCCGATGAAAGTGGGCCTTCCAGGCATGGGCCCAATCCTCCGTCTGTACCGCCTTGAGCTTTAATTTTGTCCCTTCCGCGTCGAGACCAAATTCCGGCAGTTGGTCAAGCCAGGCCTGCAGCTCCTCCAACCATCTCGGAGTCACCACCGCCGGTGGAAAGTAGGCCCGCACCACCACTCCGGTGTCTGCTAACCCTTGGGGAAGCTCCACTACTTCATCCCACACCAACCGCTTGGCCTTGGCGGCCAGGGCTTGGGAATCCTCGATGGAGACTCCCCCCGCGGGATAGTCTCCACACAATTCCTGGTAAGACAGCAGCTTGCTGGCCACCGCATCCGACGCTTCCGACGTTGTGTGCACCGATACCTCTACCCATTTCAATGGGCATGCCTCCCTAATCCGTCAAAGGCATCCCTGATTTTCTCAAAGAACCCCTTTTCCTGTTCCTTGACGTCTTCGCCCAGGCTTTCTGCCAGCTTACGAACGGCCTCCCGCTGTTTCGGCGAGAGGTTTCTCGGGGTAACTACCTTGACCCGAACATGTTCGTCTCCGCGACCATAACCCCGGACGTGGGGAATTCCCTTTCCCCGCAGACGGAAGGACGTTCCTGTTTGAGTGCCTTCCGGAATTCTGAGTTTTACCTTCCCATCTAGAGTGGGAACTTCTATCTCATCGCCCAAAGCTGCCTGGGCAAAACTGATGGGCACCTCTAGGTAGATGTCATTACCTCGACGTTCAAAAAGCTCATGGGGTCTGACGCTAACGAAAACGTAAAGGTCTCCGTTGGGGCCACCTCGAGTACCAGCTTCCCCTTCACCGGATACTCGAATCCGATAGCCATCGTCGATTCCCGCGGGAATCTTGACTTGAATCTTCCGAGTTCGCCGCACCCTGCCGTTGCCGTGACACTCGGAACAGGGGGTCCGTACCGTGGAACCTTCACCATGACAGGTGGGACAGGGGCGAACGTTGACAAACTGCCCAAAGGCAGTCTGCTGTGCAGCTCGAATCTCACCGGTGCCATGGCAATGGGAACAAGTATCGATGGGAGTGCCCGGTTCCGCCTTATTGCCGTGACAGCGGGGACAGGTCTCGGTTCTAGGAACCTCAATATCTACCTCGGTACCAAAGGCCGCTTCAACGAAATCTATCTCCAAATCATAGCGCAGATCTGCACCCCTGGTGGGGCCGCTGCGTTGCCGGCGAGTTCCCATCCCGCCGCCAAAGAACATGTCGAAGATGTCTCCCAAATCGTCAAAGCCACCGAAGCCACCAAAGTCAAAACCACCGGCGCCACCGGCACCGTTGTTGTCAAAGGCCGCATGGCCAAACTGATCATATCTAGCTCTAGCTTGCTCATCACTGAGCACCTTATAGGCCTCTGTGGCCTCTTTGAATTTCTCCTCAGCATCGGGATCATCTCGATTGACGTCGGGATGATACTTACGAGCCAACCTCCGATAGGCCTTTTTAATTTCATCGGGGCCGGCAGAACGATCTACCCCTAGCACTTCATAATAGTCTCGTTTTGCCACAAGACACACCGCCTTCCACCACAATGCCAGACAAGGAGAGGAGACCGCGACCGCGGTCTCTCATCTCCTTGTCCCGCTCTCGTCCCTGCATTTTCGCCATCAGCACCTGGAACCAATTCAGCATGCAGGATTATTTCTCCTCTTCGTCATCGACGACGGTGTAGTCGGCATCTACCACATTGTCATCGCCGCCGGAGGTGGCACCACCGGTCTCGCCTTGCGCCCCGGCATTGGCAGCACCCTGAGATCCTTGCGCCTGGGAATAAATCCTCTGGGATACCGTGTGTAAGTGGGCACTTAAGGCCTCGGTCTTATCCTGGATTTGCTGGATGTCGTCGCTATCCAGAACCTTCTGGAGATCAGACTTGGCTGCCTCAATCTTCGCCTTCTCGTCGGCGGTAACCTGATCTCCCAGATCCTTCAGGGTCTTGTCGATGGTGTAGATCAAGTTGTCGGCCTGGTTGCGGGCCTCAACGAGCTCCTTACGCTTCTTGTCCTCTTCAGCAAACTTCTCGGCATCCTGAACCATCCGCTCGATGTCACTTTCCGACAGACCGCTGGAGGCAGTCAAGGTAACCTTCTGTTCCTTACCGGTTCCCAGGTCCTTGGCGGAAACGTTGACGATACCGTTGGCATCAATGTCGAAGGTAACCTCGATTTGAGGCACACCCCGGGGTGCCGGAGGAATTCCCGTCAGTTGGAAGCGACCCAAGGTGACGTTATCCGCGGCCATCGGCCGTTCCCCCTGTAGAACGTGGATATCCACCGCGGTCTGGTTATCGGCTGCGGTGCTAAAGATCTGGGTCTTCTTCGTCGGAATGGTGGTATTTCGCTCGATGAGGCGAGTAAATACTCCACCCAAGGTTTCGATACCCAAAGATAGCGGAGTCACATCCAGGAGGACAATGTCGCTCACTTCACCGGCCAAGACACCGCCTTGAATGGCCGCACCTAAAGCCACGCACTCATCGGGATTCACTCCCTTGGAGGGTTCTTTGCCCAGCTTGCGGGCAATGGCTTCCTGGACCGCGACGATCCGGGTGGAGCCACCGACCAGCAGGATCTTATCGATATCACTGGGGGATAGCCCGGCATCTTCCAAGGCCCTTTGAGTGGGTCCCATCGTTGCCTCAACCAGATCCTCCGTCAGTTCGTTAAACTTTGCCCGGGTGATATTCATATCCAAATGGAGGGGACCATCGGCGCCGGCGCTGATGAAGGGGAGGTTGATATTCGTCGTTTGCAGACTGGACAATTCGATTTTTGCCTTCTCAGCGGCTTCCTTCAAGCGCTGTACAGCCATCCGATCCTTGCTGAGATCGATCCCATGCTCCTTGCGGAACTCGCTGATCAGATAGTCCATCAGCCGTTGGTCGAAGTCATCGCCGCCGAGGCGGTTGTTACCGCTGGTGGCCAGTACTTCAAAGACACCATCGCCCAGCTCCAGAATGGAAACGTCAAAGGTACCGCCGCCAAGGTCAAAGACCAAAATGGTCTGCTCATCTTCTTTGTCCAGACCATAGGCCAGGGAAGCCGCCGTCGGCTCGTTAATAATCCGCATCACTTCCAGACCGGCAATCCGCCCGGCATCCTTGGTTGCCTGCCGCTGCGCGTCGGTGAAGTAGGCAGGAACGGTGATTACCGCCTGGGTAACCTCCTCACCAAGATATGCTTCCGCGTCCTCTTTGAGCTTGCGAAGGATCAGGGCGGACAGCTCTTGGGGGGTATAATCCTTACCGTCGATCTGGGCCTTGTAGTCGGTACCCATATGCCGCTTGATAGAAATGACTGTATTATCGGGATTGGTAATCGCCTGGCGCTTGGCGACTTGACCAACTAAGAGTTCTCCAGACTTAGAAAAGGCAACAACCGAAGGAGTCGTCCGACTACCCTCGGTACTGGGAATAACGATGGGTTCTCCACCCTCCATAACTGCCACACAGGAATTTGTGGTTCCCAAGTCTATGCCAATGATCTTTCCCATATTACATCTCCTCCTGCTTAACTTCCACAATCCTATTTTGCTACATGTACCAGACTAGCACGCAGGGTCTTATCCTTGAAGGTGTACCCTTTTTGCAGTTGCTCCACAATGGTACCGCTCTCGGTTTCGTCTTCAGCTTCAACCTGCATGATTGCCTCGTGCAGCCTGGGATCAAAGGCTTCCCCCACTGCGGGAATTGGCTGAACTTCCCACCGGGCCAGAAGATCCTGCAGTTGTTTAAGTACCATTTGAACACCGGCCACCATCCCACTGCCCTGGGACTCCTCGCCCGCGGCTACGGCCCGTTCTAGATTATCCACCACAGGGAGAAGCTCCAGGAAAAACCGCTCGTTGGCCTGGTCACCGGCTCGGGTTACTTCCTCGCGGCTTCGCCGTCGGAAGTTATCAAAATCCGCCTGCAACCTCAGGAGCCGATCCTTGAGGGCTGCAGACTCTTGCTGGAGACGGTCAATTTGCTCCCTTTGAGCCTCCACCAGAGCCTGAAGCTCTTCAGGGCCAAGTTCCTGGTCACAGGCTGTATCTTCGGTGGGCTCCGACGTATCTTCCATCCGCTGCTCCTGGACAGTGGCATCAGTTTCTTGCGCGCTAGTTTCTTGGGCCTTGACTTCTTCCGTCATTCCTACTGGCACATCCCTTCCCAACGTTGTCTGACCTGCCCGCTACCTTACCCCACGCTCCATCCGCTCCCGGGGCCCTCGGACAGCAGCTCACTGAGAGCCTCCGCCATGTACTCCACCGTCGCAAACACCTTCCCATAGTCCATCCGCGTAGGGCCGAGAATCCCAATAGCTCCGACAACATCGTAAATAATACTGTAAGTGGTACTGACAATAGAACAGTCACTGAGTTCATCCAGCTGGTTCTCTACCCCGATTTGGGCCCGAACCCCCGATGTCGAAGATGAGCCGATGGCATCCATGATCACATCGGTGTTTTCCAAAACTTCCAGCAGCACCCGCAGCTTTTCGACATCGCGAAATTCCGGCTGAGCCAGCAAATTCACCGATCCCTCAACAAAGGCTCGATCCGTAGTCTTCTTGGCTAGTCCCCGGTAGACCAACTCCAGGGTAGCTTCAAATAAAGCGCCGTCTTCGATTACCTGCTTTAGATCCTTCACCAAGGACTGGCCAATGTCACTGAGGCAGATCCCTTGCATCAAGCGATTACAATGATGATTGATTCGCTCCAGTTCCACGGGAGAGATGGGACCTCCCAGCTGCACCAAGCTGTTCTGGACAAATCCCGGATCCACCACGAGAATAACTAGAACGCTCATCGGATCGATGGGGATATATTGGATATGGCGAAAGGTCGAATTAGACAAACTGGGGGCGACAACAATGGCAATTTCATTGGTCAAGAGGGCAAGTAATCGTGAAGCATGACGAATCATCTCTTCAATGGCATACTGCTTCCGCAAAATCTCCTGCCGCAGGACATTCCGCTGTTCGTCAGAAATGACCTCAGGAATCATTAATACATCAACATAATAGCGATATCCCTTGTCGGAGGGGATCCGACCGGCAGAGGTATGGGGTTGCCGCAGATACCCGCCTTCCTCCAGATCAGCCATCTCATTGCGAATGGTGGCAGGGCTTACACCCAAGCGATACTTCTTTGCCAAGGTACGGGAGCCAACAGGTTCTGCATAAGCGATGTAATCATCGGTGATCGCCTGCAAAATCCGCCTTTTCCGTTCTTTCATCTTTCTCACCCCATTTTCATTCGCCACCAAGAGATGGATGGCTAAACCCTTTGTTACTCAGCCTCTGCGGGATTAGCACTCATCCCCGATGAGTGCTAACACCTAGTGATAACATACCACTGAGCCCTGTCTTTGTCAAGACAACCTAAACAAACCTGGCCATCACCTGGTTGGCCAATTCCAATCCCCGAGCTGTGAGCCGAAGATATCCGTCAGGGGTAACCTCAACCAACCCCAACTCCACTAACTCCTCCACCGTCTCGGCATAGACCTCCAACAAGTCCCGCCCAAAGCGGCGGCGAAACTCTGCAAGGTCCACTCCCCGCAGCAACCGCAGCCCCAGCATCACCGTTTCCCCCATCTGCCCCGGCAGATCCAGGGTCTCTTCCCCAGCAACGGGCGCTCCCGTCACCGCAAAGTCCCTAATATACCGGGTAACATCGGAGGTATTGGCCCAGCGCCGCTGCTGCCAGTAGGAGTGGGCGCCGGCGCCAAAGCCAAGATAGGGTCCATTGCGCCAGTAGATTTGGTTGTGCCGGGACTCAAAGCCCCGGCGAGCGTAATTGGAGATCTCATATCGTTCAAGACCGGCGGAGGCCAACCGGGCCTCGGTAAGTTCCATCATGTCAGCCCACAGATCCTCTGAGGGCACATCCAAGAGTCCCTGCTGGCACCACTGGCCATAGGGAGTATCCTCCTCGACGATAAGGCTGTAGGCCGACACATGCTCCGGCGCCAGCTCGGTGGTGATTGCCAGGGTCTCTTCCCAGCTTTCCAGATTCTGCCCCGGCACAGCAAACATCAGATCGAGACTGAGATTGGAAAACCCTTGAGCTCTGGCCCAGTTACAGGCCTCTAATCCCTGAAGAGCGGTATGCCCCCTGCCGAGCCTCTTGAGAACCTGATCATCAAAGCTTTGAATCCCCAGACTGAGGCGATTGATCCCCATTGCCCGCAAATCTCCCAATAGGCTTGGAGAGACCGTCCCGGGGTTAGCTTCGATGGTAACCTCTGCATCGGCGGCCAGGGTGAAGGATTTGTCGATAGTCTCCAACACCGATTCCAGTTCCCTGGCCGGCACCAAGGTTGGTGTACCCCCACCGAAGAACAGGCTGGTCACCGGAAGGGAGTCTATCTTTTCCCCCCACAACTTAATCTCTCGACACAGGGTCTCAACGTATCGGGGGATGAGACTGTGCAGCCCCGAGTCCCGTCCGTAGGAGACAAAATCGCAGTACCAACACTTTCTCTCGCAAAAGGGAAAGTGAACATAAATCCCAATGGATTCCACCATACGGGTTTGCTCCCTTATCTGCAAAAATCAACAACTCCCCACTAAGACAACGATGGCCCATGGGAAACACCCAAGGGCCACGATCCTTGTGCAATAATCTGGTGAACCTAGTCATCCTCCACACTGAGCACTGCCAAGAAGGCCTCCTGGGGAACCTCGACTCGGCCCAGTTGTTTCATCCGTTTCTTACCTTCCTTTTGCCGCTCCAAGAGCTTTCGTTTCCGAGTGACGTCTCCGCCGTAGCACTTGGCCAAAACGTCTTTGCGAGCAGCTCGAATGGTCTCCCGGGCAACAATCTTCCGCCCAATGGCTGCTTGGATGGGTACCTCAAACATCTGCCGCGGGATAACTTCCTTCAACTTGCGGGCTAATTGTCGCCCTCGGCTGGCGGCATAGTCTCGGTGGACAATACAGCTGAGAGCATCCACCGGTTCGCCATTCAGCAGCACATCCAGTTTCACCAGTTTAGCTGGCTTGTACCCGATAAACTCATAGTCCAAAGAGGCATAGCCTTTAGTGCGAGACTTCAGTTGGTCGAAAAACTCCAGCAGAATCTCGCTCAAGGGTAACTCGTACACCAAACGGGTTCGCTCGGGAGTCAAGTACTCCATGTTGCTGAATATCCCCCGCTTGTTCTGACACAGCTCCATAATGGCTCCGACCCATTGTTCCGGCACCACAATCGAGGCCTCGACAAAGGGTTCCTCAATAAGTTCGATCTCGTTCTGCTCCGGGAAATCCGCGGGGTTTTCAATCAGGCGGACGCTGCCATCGGTGGTGGTCACCCGATACTCAACACTGGGAGCGGTGGCAATCAGCGCGATATCAAATTCTCGCTCCAAGCGTTCCTGAATAATGTCCATGTGTAATAGTCCCAGGAACCCACACCGAAATCCAAAGCCCAAGGCTGCCGAGCTTTCCGGTTCAAAGGACAAGGCCGCGTCATTGAGCTGCAGCCGTTCCAAGGCGTCTCGCAGGTCAGGATAGGCGTCATTATCTACGGGATACAACCCGCAATACACCATCGGTACGGCCTTCTGGTAACCGGGCAAGGGTTCTGAGGCTGGCCGCTGGGCACAGGTGATGGTATCGCCGACACGACAATCCCGTACCTGCTTCATACTGGCCATCACACAGCCCACTTCCCCCGGTCCCAGTTCATCAACGGGAACCATGGTTGGGGTGAAAACGCCCAAGTCGGTGATTTCAAATCTCCGGTCACTGGACATCATAATGATCTCATCGCCGACTCGGAGCCGACCCTCCACCACCCGAACGTAGGCCACTGCACCCTTGTAGGCATTGAAGTGGGAGTCAAAGATCAGGGCTCGGGTGGGCAAATCGGGATCGCCCGTCGGAGGCGGAATGTCCCGGACGATGGCCTCGAGGATCTCCATAGTCCCTTCTCCCGTCTTGGCACTGGCCAAAATAGCGTTACTGGCATCAAGACCGATGGACTCCTCCAACTCCCGCTTGACCCGCTCCGGATCCGCGTTAGGCAGATCAATCTTGTTAATCACCGGAATAATCTCTAAGTCGTGTTCAATGGCCATATACAAATTGGCCAAGGTCTGGGCCTCAATCCCTTGAGAGGCATCGACAACAAGAAGTGCACCCTCACAGGCGGCTAGACTGCGGGAGACCTCGTAGGAAAAATCCACGTGGCCGGGCGTATCGATCAAATTAAGGATATATTCATTTCCATCCTGGGCCCGGTATTCCATCCGCACCGCCTGGAGCTTGATGGTAATTCCCCGCTCCCGCTCCAAATCCATGGAGTCGAGCACCTGCTCCGTCATTTTTCGCTCCGAGACGGTCTTGGTGTTTTCCAACAGGCGGTCCGCCAAGGTGGACTTACCGTGGTCGATATGGGCAATGATACAAAAGTTTCTAATTCTGCTTTGCTGCACTACAGTTCCCTCTTTCGCCGAATCAGGCATTGGACTCAAAGCACATTATATCATTGAGTCATCGGATTGTGCAATTATCCCCCCTTCATGGCCTTAGAAGTGGAGGACTCCTGCCTTCCTCTCCAGAATTTGACCCTTGGTATCGTAGGAAAGGAGCAAACTGATGAGCCAACAACGACTAACCCGTACCGCCGGAACGATGATGGTCCTGATCTTTATCAGCCGTGTGCTGGGCTTTGTCCGGCTGCGGGCCGCTAGCCAGGTCTTTGGACGGACGGCAGAGACCGACGCCTTCAATGCCGCCTTTGTTATTCCCGATCTCATGTATTTTCTCTTAGTTGCCGGAGCTTTATCGTCGGCCTTTATTCCTGTGTTTACCAGCTATCTGGCCAAGAACCGGGAAGAGGAGGGCTGGGTAGTAGCCAGCACCTTCTTGACCGTTACCGGGGGCCTGTTGATTATGTTAACTGTTCTGGGAATCATCTTCGCGCCGGTGCTGGCCCCTTTGGTGGCCTATCAGTTCACCGGCAGCCAGAGACTCCTGCTGATCCATCTGATGCGAGTAATGTTTCCCGCGGTCTTTTTTACTGCCCTCTCAGGCCTAACGGCAGGGGTACTGAATTCCTATCAACACTTTATCGCTCCCGTGGTGGGGCCCATCATCTATAACCTCTTCATTATTCTAGGGGCGTACCTGTTGGGACCTAGGATGGGAATCACCGGAATGGCAGTGGGTACCGTAGTTGGCGCCTGTGCCAACTTCCTCCTGCAATTTGCCGTACTCCTGCGAGTGAAGTGGCAGTATCGGCCCACCCTACAGTTATCCCATCCCGGGATTAAGCAAATGCTGCGGCTGATGCTCCCGGCTATATTGGGCCTTTCCATCACTCAACTCAATCAAATCATCACCCAAAACCTAGCTTCGGGACTGGCCCAAGGCTCCATTACCGCCCTCCAGCTGGCCAACCGCCTGATGCAGTTTCCCCTGGGGATCTTTGCCATGGCCACCTCTCAGGTCTATTTTCCAACGATGACCCGCCAGGTAGCCCAGGGACAAATGGACGCCTTTAGAGAAACCTTCTCCAAGGGGCTTAGGTCCATCTTGTTTGTTACCATTCCCTCCGCGGCGGGGCTGATAGTGCTGCGGGTACCCTTGGTTAGCTTTTTGTTTGAAACCGGCGAATTCACCGCCTCCGATACCATGGCCACCGCCCATGCCCTACTCTATTACTGTCTGGGGCTGGCGGCCCAATCGGGAATCCAGATTATTACCCGGATCTACTATTCGCTGCAGGATACCAAGACACCGGTGAAAATCTCGGTGATCACCATGGTGCTTAATACCGGGTTGAGCTTGTTCCTGCTGATCACCACCAGCTTGGCCCACGGGGCTCTGGCCCTGGCCTATTCCGCTTCAGCGGTACTGAGCTTTTGTTTGTACTTACTGATCCTCAGGGGTAAGTTGGGAAGGATCGATGGCCGACGCTTGGTCAGCACCATCGTGAAGGCAACGGTCGCCAGCGGAGTAATGGCACTGGCAGTGGTATGGGCCGGCAAGATAATCACGCCCTACCTTGCCGGTAAGTGGTGGGCTACCACAGCACAGGTTCTAGTTCTCTCGGGGTGGGGAGTTCTCGTCTACGGTCTGATCACCTACGGCCTGCGGATGGAAGAGGCCCAGGAAATCCTGGACATCTTCCTCCGCCGCTTCAAAGCTAGGTTTGGAAAGGAATAGGGAATTTATCTAGTCTGACAGCAAGGATGCAGAGTCTTGGTCAAGGAAGATGGTGACGTCGGGATGGGTCCGGAGAATCGAAGCGGGACAGGCGGTTTCAATCGGACCCTCCAAAGCCTTTCTCACTGCCTCCGCCTTGCGCCCATCGGGAACAACGGAAATAATCTTCTTGCACTTCATGATGCTGGGAATCGTGAGGCTGATGGCATAGCGGGGCACGTCCTCTAAGGTCGGGAACCAGCCTTCGCCCAGCTGCTGCCGCCGACAGGCCTCATCCAATTCCACCACTTTCACGGCCTTGGGATCCTCAAAGTCCGCCACCGGGGGATCATTAAAAGCGATATGCCCATTCTCCCCGATGCCAATGAAGCCCAGGTCAATGGGGTTTTCCTCCAGCAGGCGGGCATAGCGCTGGATCTCAGCCTCGGTATCCTCGGCGTCTCCCTCTATGTAATAGAACTTACCGGGCTGGAAGGGCTCCTCCACCCGGGTCCGCAGCCACAACCGAAAACTGGCGGGATGTTGATCATCCATGTCGATGTACTCATCGAGATGGAAGCCGTTGACCCTACTCCAATCGATTTCCTTGTGGTCCTTCAGGGCCGCCACGAACTCAAACTGAGAAGCCCCGGTGGAGAACATCAGATTGACCCTATCCTCCTGGGTCTGCAGGGCAGCAATGTGCTCCGCTGCCGCCGCAGCAGCAGCCCGCCCCAAGTCCTCCTTATTGGCAAAGATCTTGACGGTGACGTTATCATACTTCTTCTCCCGTACTGGAGTTGGTACCATGATGCTATCCTCACCTTTCCGCAAAAGGGCCCGCTACCAAGTAGGCCTTATTTTGGCTCAATCCAAGACTACTGCGCCAAATTCGATAATCCTGCAAGATTGTGTCATCTGATGGCAACTTGCCTAGCGCACTCCCGGTAGCGGCAAGCCCTGTCTACCATCGGCTAGCATCTCGTCGTAGATCACCTCGGAGAGAACATGGGCAACGATGGTGGCGGTGTTGAGGGCGTGTTCCAATTCATCCTCACTCCCGCCGATCTCCAGCAATACTGCGCCGGGATGAAGGTGTTGATTGAACCTGCTGTCATAGCGAATCCTAATTCCCCGGGACAACCCGGGATAAAGGGCCTCAAACTTGGCGTTAATCTTCTTGGCCAATTCCAGATTCTCTTGCCAGCGGGGATGGGGTAAGTCCTCGGTTCCCGCGGCAACCACCAATAACACTTGAACCAGCTGCCGGCCCCCGATCACCTTGGTGGTTCTACCTTCATCCCGATGCAGGTCGATCAAGAGACGCAGCTGGCTGTTTTGTTGGGCCATCTCTCGGGCAGTCTGCAGGGAGTTGGCATAGGCCCGGGACCAGACGGGGTAATCATGGATTCTTGTAGAATGGATCACGGGAATATGGTATCGGTTTCTCAGCTCTTCGGCGATCACCACCCCAGCTTGGACGACGCCGGGGATGGGGCCCTCCGCGGGTTTGTAATTGTCCCAAGCATAGGACTTACCCGCCAGATTGTCGTGGGTGCGATAGGTTTCCCCGGTATGGGTGTGATAAATCCCAACTAACGGCCGTGAATCCCGATAAAAACTGGCAAATTCCCGCCTCCTGGCCTCTGGTGCTAACACTGGCTCATGAACCGCTGGGGGTGGTTCCGGGACACTGGGCTGTTGGGGAACAGAAGGGGGCTCAGGATCCCTTGGAACCGCGGTGATCGTCACATTGGGGGCTTCCTTCTGGGCCTGAGCGGGCACTGAGGGGCGCTGTCCTGGACTATCTTCCTCACCCCGGGAGGTCAACTGCCAGCCAGCCACGGAGATCACCGGGATTTGCCCCTCCAGAAAGGACGCCGGTTGCTGCAGGTCATAATTGGTTACCATTGCAAGAATATCCCGGACCGCGGCTTCGGAAATCCGCAGATCATCACCGGCTGTCTCCCGCTCCTTGAGCAGGGGAATGGCTTGTTTCAACATAGACTGAGCCGTGGTTTCGGAGATGGGAATCCGTTGCACTAGCCTGGGAAACATCTCCCACCCATCGGTAACCAGCCAAGACACCCCTTGCCTACCCCAATGGGAGATCACAGCCAGGGCCCGGGGATGCAGTCCGATGTAAGCGATGGCTCCCGCCAAAATCGCCACCACTACGTACAAAGCCAAGACGTTGAGGATCGCCCTTCGCCGACCAACGGAAAAGCCAAAGACTCTAAACCGAAATAATCTCCAGCGTCGATGCATCTGACGCAGCATACCACTCACCTCGTCGGGGATGGAACCTGGGAGCAACATAATCTGCAGCAAAATTCTCCATATACTATGCGTTGACTGCAGAAAATATGTCCAAGACCCCCCGACCCACTGCGCCCGATACTAGAGCCGATAACCTCCAAAGAAACGCCGTTGAACCACGTTTCTGGCCGACTCTAGCAGGAGACGAACATTGTTATGCTCCCGAGAGAACTCCAATTCACTGCGATAGGAAAAGGTAACCTGCACGTGCAATCCCCCAGGAAATTCCCTGGCCTCAACTCGATAGGCAGGATTCTTTGCCAGCAAGGCAATAAACTTGGCACCAACGACAGTGCTGTCCCTGCTGTTGCCGTCATCGAAGATGAAGTCTTGAGTGAACCACTCCGGTGCCTGGTCCCGATATACGGGGATATCTACCGCTTCCCCCAACTGAGACAGGACCTCGCAGGCCCGAAGGAGTAACTGCAAGTCCTCCTCACCCAAGTGGCTGTGGCTCAGCTCCCATTCGTCACTGGTTTGAAAGGCATTGCAGTCGGGATAATACTCAAAGGGAATCTCCTGCCAACCCTGGGTCAGTTCCTCCAGCCGCTGGTAATCCGCTGGAGACAATCGCTCCCGCAGAACCTCTCGCACACTCCTCACTGTCCTTCCTCCCTTCTGCCTACGGCAGCTCTCACTATGATGCCTCTCGTTCATTGTAGAGCAAAAAGTAGGAGCCGGAAAGATGCCTTCGGCAACTCCAGCTCCTTCAAGACAGAATGTACTTTGCCCTAACGGGTGTAGAAGGCCAGCTCAGATTGGTCTATGGCCGGATGGAAGGCACCATTGATCCCACCGGCCACCACCTGAGCTGCGTCTTCAATCAGGACATCGATTTCCTTGGGAGTAACCACCATCGTTCCCATATAAGGGGTGAGAACCCTTTGGATGAGGTCTCGTTTGGTGGCGGCATCGATGGGAACCTGGAAGGGCATCATACCCACCTCATGCTGGTAATTGCCCACGCCACTCATCACCGGTGGGTTTCCTTGGCCCTGAAGCAAATTGATCTGGTTGGGATCCAGCATCGGACTTTGGGGAGGCGGTGGCGAGGAACGATGCATCGGTCCCGGAGCAGTGGGACTAACCTGGGATTCCCTGCCGATCATATCGAGGGCGTCGGAGACAATGGTAATAGCATGGACCACGGTGGGAACTCCAATGGCGATAACGGGAACTCCCATGGTCTCGGCGGTAATTCCCAAGCGCTTGTTGCCTATTCCAGAACCTGGGTGGATACCAGTGTCGGCAATTTGAATGGTAGTGCAAAGCCGCTCGGTGCTTCTGGAAGCCAAGGCATCGACACAAATGACTACCTTCGGCCGGGATTTTTCCACGATCCCCTGGACAATCTCCCCGGTCTCGATCCCCGTCAAGCCCAGAACCCCGGGGGCCACCGAGGACACCGGACGCAATCCTCCCCTTAGTTCCGGAGGAGACATTTGGTACAGATGGCGGGTAACTAAGAGTTTAGACACTACCCGAGGCCCCAGGGCATCGGGGGTGGCATTCCAATTGCCAAGACCAACCACCAAGACGGGGTCCTCTTCCCCTAGACCCATGCGCTGCAAGAAGCCCTGTAACTCCTGGGCCATTTTCTGGGCAATGGCATCCTGAACCATCTTGTCCCGTTGTCGCAGTCCCTTGGCAATCAAGGTTACGTAGTTGCCCTTGGCCTTTCCCATAGCCCGGGACCCTTCGTCGGTTTCGATGGTCATTCGGGAAACGGTGTAATTGTCGCCCTCTTCCTCTTCCACGATCACTCCGGGAATTTCCGGTGGACCCTCCTGCTCGACAATCACCTGATGGGCTTCGAGAGCCAAGTCCGTTCTGACGTTGTACTTGCGGAAAAACTCTTCACTGGGATATACCATCGGCATACAGTTCACCCCTTAGCATGATGAATCCAATGCTAGGGTTGCCATGATTGGCCTCCTCTATCCCGCGAAGGTCCACTGAGTCAATAGGTCTTCCCAGTTGGAGTTTGGGTTAATATATCCATAGGAGTCCTGCAACAACAATCGAGCCTGGGCAGTGGGGCCCGTCAGATCTGCCACCACGAGGCCCAAGAAGGTGGCCTGCCCGAAGATGAAAACAAAGGATTCCAGGGGCACTACACAAACCCAATATCTGACCAAGGGAAGGATCAGCTGTTCATCGGTTGTCGGGCCAACTAACAGTTTAGTTTCCTGGCGCATTTTCACCACCGGACATCTCCCTTCCCAATCCCAAAACTTGCCTTGGCCTAGTCTTTGGCAGACTGGGGAAAACTATTCGCGGTTGCAATTCCCTTGAAACCGTGCTAGAATATGTTTTGTCCATGAATTTGTTAAGAACGCAAGGAGGTGAGATGACGTGCCTAACATCAAATCAGCTGTGGAAAGAGTTCGGTTGACCAAGAAAGAAACGGCATACAACCGGGCCCAGCGGTCTGCTTATCGTAACGCAGTCAAGAGGTTTGAAGCCCTAGTCGCCGCCGGTGACAAGGAGGCCGCAAAGACTGCTTTGACCGCCGCCATTCGGAGTTTAGATAAAGCAGCCAGCAAGGGAATCATCCACAAGAACAAAGCTGCTAACCAGAAATCTCGCCTCACTAAGCGGTTTGCTGCCATGTAAGCGCCAGTAATTGAGGATAAAAAAATCGCCCGTTTCGGGCGTTTTTTTATGCCTACCCTTGGGCCGCGCAAAGATGAGACAGCTCTATCACAAGTAGTTCCAGGGCTACCTCGGGACTGTGCACCCCCAGGCGGCTGTGGTAATTGGCGGTGAAGATTTTGTTGAAGGCCCGGTAGGCATTTTTGACTCCTAAGCGAGCAGCCACCTGGCTGGCCTTCTCCGCGGGATAAGACTTCATTCCCATGGTTTGGGTGATGCGGCGGGGAACCTGTCCCGTCGACATCCCCGCCTGAAATAGCGAGGCTGCGGCCACCACCATGCGATACTGCCACGCCAGCGTCCCAAAGAGGGCCAGAGCCGGTTGACCAGACTCCAATAGGCGGTGTAATAACTCAAGGGCACCCTTGGTATTTCCCGCAGCGATTTGGTCCAATAATTGGAAGGATGCCGTTGAATCCACCTCAGACCAACCGGCACTGATTAGGGACTCCAGCTCCTGGCTGGAAATTGGTCTATCAAGGCTGCCGCAGTAACTGGCTAGTTTCCCCAATTCCCCTTGAATCCAGGTAAAGCTGCCGCCGCTGCGCTCAATGAGCATCTGCGCCGCGGAATCAGACAGCTCCACAAGCCCCAATTCAGCGGCAGTCTTCTTCACCCACCCCAGACGCTGGGCAGCGGAGATTTGATCCAGCTCGATGAACTCCCCGAGCTCCTTGATTTTGCGGTAGAATCGTCCCCGCTTGTCGATCTTTACTGCCGTGGCAAGAAAGTATACTCCCCGAGGCAGTTCTCCCAAGGTTTCGCCGAGTTTCACCAGATCGTCGGCGGCAAGCCCATCGACCCTCTTGACGGTAACTACCTTGGTTCCCCCCATGAAGGGCGGGGTGAGGAGATCACCCAAGATGACATCAACCTCTGCCTCTTGACCATCATGCTCACTGTGATTCCAGTCGCTTTCTTCCGTTAATAGCCCCTGGCGAATCTCAAAAGCCTTATCGGCTGCCGCCTTGGTATCCTCTGAGATAATGATTGTCACCGGTCTTGCATCCATCCCAATACCCCCGCTACCAAGCTAAGTCTGAAACTAACAACCAAGATCCCCGGCGGTTTCCCCGGGTTCTGATAGACCACACCCTACTCACTTCGTGACCTGCATTGTGATTCCCCTGCCCGTGGTTACCAAAAGGGTCTTTCCTTCCCTTCCGTACCGACCACTCTGGCCAAGGATCAGGTTAATCTCCCCATGGAGATCGGTACGCAAATAGGGAATTCCCAACTGCTCCATGAGATCCAGGGTTTCTCCAGCGGGATGACCGAAATTGTTCCTTCCAACGGAAATGACGCACAGCTTGGGGTTCACCCGTCGGATCAAAGGTCCCAACAGGGAATTGCGACCACCATGATGGGGAATTTGCAGGACATCTGCGGACAGATCCACTCCCGAAGTATTCAGGAGAGCCTCGATTCCGGCCCTCTCCAGATCTCCCGTCAACAAGAAGCTCCAGGGCCCAGATTGGATCTTAGTAACCAGGGACAAATCATTGTCATTGACTGTCCCCTCCGGGGCTGGACGCCACACCGTCACTGTGGACTCTTGGGTCCTAATTTGCACCCGCTGGCCCGGGGATACCGTCAACGGCTGGGCTCCCCACCGGGTTGCCCCTTGACGCAGGCGCCAAGCTGCTGGAGCATTCCCGGGATTGCCGTTGTCCACCACCACCTTCACCGGGATGGTCTCAACCACCGTCAACAGTCCCCCGATGTGGTCCAGGTGGGGATGGGTATTGATCACTCCATGGACCCGGGCCAAGGCCCGACGCTGGAGGTAGGGCACAGTGATCCGACTGCCAACGTCAAAGCTGGAGTAGCGGGGATCGCTACCTCCTCCGTCGATTAATAGGGACAGTCCGGTTCCATCCCGAACCAACCAGCTGTCTCCCTGACCGACGTCAATGGCCGTCAAGGAAAAGCGGGCATAATCGACCTGCAGCAAAGGAGCCCACAGCAGGAACCCTGCTACCGTTAGAGTCAAGGCCAGCAACAGCTGGTTTCGACTTCGGCTTCCGAGAAACTGCAGTCGCTCCAACCCCCGCAAGACCACCAAAAGCAGTGCGATATAGACCAGGATGAGCGGCAGCGGCGGTTGGCCCACCAGGAGATGGGAGCCGGGAACACTGGCGATGACCCCAGCCACCGCCTTCAGGGCTCGAATCAACCCAGTGGCAGCCAGCGCGAAGGGACGGGCCAGGGGCGTCCATAGATTAGCCCCCACCACAGCCCCCAGGCTCAAGGGCAAAATCAAACCCGCCAAGGGGACCGCCACCAAGTTGGCCAGGGGTGCCAAGGTGGGTACACTGAAGAAGTACCAAGCCACCACCGGCAAGGTGCCCAATCCCGCGGCCAGGGAGATACCCAGGCTGGCACCGATTCTACTGGGTTTTTGTCCCCGGTGCCACCGGGAATTTAGCAACAGAATTCCCAGAACCGCTGAGTAGGATAACTGAAACCCCACGTCAAAGAGCGCCAGGGGATACAAAATCAAAACTATCCAGGCAGCAATGCACAGGATTGAGAACCCGTCGGTACCCGATGACCCCTTCCTGGTAGACTCTTCTTCCCGTCGGGCCAAGAGCACAACTAGGGTCGCCGTCAGACATGCCCGCAGTGCCGACAGGGACCATCCCGCCAAAGCTGCCATCCCCACCGCGGCACCGATTCCCACCCAGGAAGTTAAGCTCCCTCCTCCCCCTAGCTTGGCGGCTAACCGACGGACCAAGCTGGAAACCAAACCGATGTGAAGTCCCGACACCGACAGCAAGTGACTGATCCCGGCTCTCTGCCACATCAGGGTTGTCTCCTGGGGAATGTCCTGCTTATCTCCCAGTACCAATCCCTTGACGATAGCCGCCTCTGCCGGCAAGAACAACTCTTCGATGGTATCTAGGATTCCCTGCCGCCAGTGGTGAATCCAGCGGCAAACCATGAATCCCTGCAGGTCACCGCTGGTTAGCTTCGCCAAGTCGGTACTGGCGGTATAGACTATCCCCTGGCGGCGCAGATAGGAGCGGTAGTCAAAAAGGCCTCGGTTTCCCGAATCCACGGGCAAACGCAAGGCCCCCTGCCAGGAAAGGCGCCGTCCCGGAACCAGTCCCGCAAGGATTTCCCTCTCCCCTTCCTGCCCGTGATGATAGATATTGAGCAGGACCTTGGGCCTTGGGTTCAAGGGAGAGTCTTTGAAGGAAACCTTCCCGCTGGGCTGCTCAAGATCGGGATAGTACACCCTATCCACCTGGACCACCACTTGGGTTCGGTCCCTCTCCCTGCTTCTTAGGCCAACCACCGTACCGGTAATGGTCCCGGGACGCTCCAGCCAAGGGCCCTGGGGCGCTACCGGCGCCCGCAAACAGGTCCAGACAAGGCCAAGGGCAAGGATTACCCCAACTCGCCACAGGCCATTTAGCCGGCGATATCGCCACCACCATATTCCGCTGCCCAGAAGGATCATCGCCAGCACCAGCGCTGCCTGAGGCAGTTGCAGACTGGTGTACTCCCCAAGACCTATGCCCAGGGCGTATCCCCCAAGGCTCACCAGCAGTTTCCACCGCCGGCGACGCTCCGGAAGCATCCTAGAGAGAACAGCGCTGCCATACTCCCGGCAATACCCTACGGGAAACCTGAGCTGGGGATGGTAGTAAAGCCGACGGAACCACCTTGTCCACCGGCGTCTCATTTGACGATCACGTGGGGACGCAATCTCTCTAAGACCTTTGGCCCGATGCCGCTGACTCGAACCAATTCATCGACGGTGATGAAGGGTCCATGTCTTTCCCGTTCCGCCACAATTCGCCCTGCCAAGGCCGGTCCGATCCCCGGAAGTCGCTCCAGTTCCCAGGCAGAGGCGGTATTGACATTAATCCGAAGGGCCTCTGCCGCTCCAGTTTCGGCAAAGGACGGGGTTGATACTGAAGGCAGGGACTCAGCTCCCTCGAAACTGGAAGAGCCCTGGACTAGACTGGCCTCCGACTCCTCCCAGACTTCAATGATCACATCACCTTCTCGCAGCCACAGACGAAACCCCGCCCCACTGAGAACCAGAAAGGCCAGCAGCAGTAGAACAATATCTTCTCTTCTCGATAATTTCATAACAAAAGCCCCCAAGGGTACCCACTCGGGGCACGGCTTAGGGGCATGGAGCTGCTAAAGATAAGGCTAGCCGGCACGGCCAGGCCTTCTGTCTGTTATTTTCAACGCTCTATCCAAGGATCCTTTCGTTACTTGACGACGATGTTGACCAATTTCTTCGGAACGACAATAGTCTTGACGATCTCCTTACCCAGGATCATTTCCTGGATCCGCTCGCTCTCTAGAGCTTGTTCCTTAATCTCCTCCTGATCGCTGTCGGCAGGAACAACCAGTCGATCCCGCACTTTGCCGTTGATCTGCACCACAATGGTGATCTCCTCGGCCTTGGTGGCCTCCTCATCCCATTTAGGCCAAGTGGCCAGGAAGATCGACTCCCCATTACCCAGAGCCTCCCACAGCTCCTCGGCAACGTGGGGCACGAAGGGTGCCAGGCTCAAGGCCAAGAACTCAAAGCATTCCCTTAACAACGGTAGGCTTGCCGCTTCCCCGACCTCATCGGTGTATTTGTACAGGGCATTGACCATTTCCATGTTAGCACTGATGGCAGTATTAAAGCCAAAGCCCGATTCCATCTCCTCGGTTACCTTTCGCACCGTCTGGTGGGCGATTCGGCGCATTTGCCGGTCCGCTTTGGTGAGCTCGTCGGGATTGACGGCCGCCTTGACTGGGGCTACCCGGTCAATCCAAGCGGCAAAGAGACGCCAGACTCGGTTAATGAACCGGTAGGCTCCTTCCACGCCAGCCTCGCTCCACTCCAGGTCTCTCTCCGGGGGAGCGGCGAAGAGCATAAACAACCGGGCGGTATCGGCACCATACTGCTCAATAATGTGGCTGGGGTCCACGACATTGCCCTTGGATTTGGACATCTTCGCCCCGTCCTTGAGCACCATCCCCTGAGTTAAGAGATTCTTCATCGGCTCAATGTCCTTGGTCATTCCCATGTCATGGAGCACCTTTTGGAAGAATCTCGAATAGAGCAGGTGCAAAATAGCGTGCTCAATTCCGCCAACGTACTGATCCACCGGCATCCAATAGTCGGCCTTCTCCTTGGCGAAGGGCTCACCGGCATTGGTCGGGTCACAATACCGCAGGAAGTACCAGGAGGAATCGATAAAGGTATCCATGGTATCGGTTTCTCGCCGAGCTGGACCGCCACACTGGGGACAGGTGGTATTGACAAATTCCTCACAGGTGGGTAACGGAGAACGACCGGCCACCAGCTCAACATCCTCTGGTAACATCACTGGAAGCTGGTCCTCGGGCACCGGCACGATGCCGCACTGATCACAGTAGACGATGGGAATGGGAGTGCCCCAGTATCGCTGCCGAGAAATCAGCCAGTCCCGCAGCCGATAGTTCACCTTGAAGCATCCCTGGCCCTTGCTCTCCAGATACTTGGTGATCTCCACCATCGCCTGTTTGTTTTCCATTCCGGTGAAATCTCCGGAGTTAATCAGCACCCCATCTTCAATATAGGATTCCGTCATAGGTTCTGGAAGCTGGCCGTCAACGGGCTTAATTACCGGGCGAATCTCCAGCCCATATTTCTTAGCAAAGGCAAAGTCCCGGTCATCGTGGGCTGGAACCCCCATCACAGCACCGGTACCATAGCCCATCAGAACATAGTTGGCAACCAAGATCGGCACCCGGTCACCGTTGACGGGGTTGATGGCATAGGCGCCAATCTCCATTCCCTTCTTTTCCGTATCTTCCGCGGCCCGAGCAAACTCATCCTCGGCTTGAACTTCCTTGATGAACTGGCGCACCTGGGCCTCTTGCTCCGTTCCGGTAATCAGCCGGTCCACTAAGGGATGTTCCGGGGCAAAGACCAGATAGGTGACTCCAAATACCGTGTCTGGCCGAGTGGTAAACACACTGATGGTCTCATCGAGCCCTTCAATGGCAAAGGTGATCTCAGTACCTTCGCTGCGGCCGATCCAGTTTTTTTGCATGGTCTTGACTCTCTCCGGCCAGCCCGGCAATTCCTTGAGATCCGCCAGCAACTCATCGGCGTAGTCGGTAATTCTCAGGAACCACTGCTCCAGATCCGTCAAGGTCACCGGGGTATCACACCGTTCACAGGCACCGTTGACCACCTGCTCGTTGGCCAGCACCGTACTGCAGGAGGGACACCAGTTAACCGATGCCTTTTTCTTGTAGGCTAGACCCCGTTTGTAAAATTGGAGGAAGATCCATTGGGTCCATTTGTAGTAATCGGGATGGCAGGTAGCCACCTCTCGGTCCCAATCATAGCTGATCCCCATCTGCTGCAGCTGGGCCCGCATATACTCGATGTTCTCCCAGGTCCACTTGGCGGGGTGAGTGTTGTTCTTAATTGCCGCGTTCTCTGCCGGCAGGCCGAAGGCATCCCAACCCATGGGATGCAGCACATTGTATCCCTGCAAACGACGAAAGCGAGCAATGGCATCGCCGATGGAGTAGTTGCGCACATGCCCCATATGTAGGCGTCCCGAAGGGTAGGGAAACATTACGAGGCAGTAGTATTTCTCCTTATTTTCATCCTCTACCACTTGGTAGAGTTTGCTGTCACTCCATTTTTTCTGCCACTTGGCTTCCACGGCGTGAAAATTGTACCTTTCATCCACGTGACTCCACCTCCAAAACTCATCGTAACCAATATTAAAAAAACCCCCATCCCACATTAGGGACGAGAGTTACCCGCGGTACCACCCATTTTGACAGTGTTCCCCACTGCCCACTTTTTAACGATAACGGCGTCAACCGTCCACAGCTAGGAAGGATGTTCTTCACTGCGGAGTCTTCGAGGCGAGATTCCCCCGGCCAATTCACCGATTTCCACCACCCATCGGCTCTCTGTCAGAATCGGGTTCGGAGTACTACTCCTCTGCATCGACTTTGTATACACAATTTTCCTCTAGTCTATCATTCAGCTAAGTTAAGATCAAGATCCGACATTCCCCTTGACGGCAAGATAGGTCCATCGCTCAGTGTCTGATCCCGGGGAAGTGACAAAGTCATCGCCGTATACACCCAAGAGACTAAACCCTGTACTGGCCAGGGCCCGGACTATCTCTTCATGGTCCAAGGCGATTTCATAGTGTCGCTCCCGATACTGGGTAAATCTGCCATCGGGATCCTGAATATAGAAGGCCAGGTCCATCTGACAAATCCCTTGTTCAGGGTCATAGGTGTTTTCCCAAATGTAGGACCAGCCATCCCTGATTTCGGCATAGGTATTGCTGCCGTAAATCTGACTGAGCTTGTACTCGCTGTTGACATCAAAGACAAAGACTCCGTTGGGTTTCAGGGCTCTAGCCACAGAGGCAAAGACTTCCGGCAGCTGAGTTGAATCCTCTATGTAGTTCAGACTGTCACAGAGACAAAAAACACAGTCAAAGGTGATCCCCAGGTCAAAGTCCCTCATGTCCGCTCGCAATAGGGGCACCGAATGTCCAGCCCGGCGCAGCCTCTGCTCCGCCACCGCCAACATCTCCTCGGAAAGGTCTGCCCCAATTACCTGATACCCCGCCTGGGCCATCTGCTCTGTCATCAATCCGGTGCCACAGGCCAGGTCCAACACCCGATGATGTGGTGACAAAGGCTTGCCCTCTTTGGCGAGAAGGTGCCGGAGTGCGGCAAACCACTGGGAGTAGTCAAGGGCCTCCAACATCAACTCATCGTAAAATCGGGCTAAGATTCCGTAGGCTCCCTCTGGTTTTGGCAGCATCCTGGCTACTCCAATTCCTCGAGATGGCCCTCGGCCTGTGCCTGCCGGGCCTGGTCCAGAAGATCATAGGCATAACGCAGATGGGGTATCACGATGGAGCCGCCAACGATCAAAGCAATGGACAGCGTCTCCTTGATCTCATCATCGGTAGCCCCTTCCTGCACCGCCCGAATGATATGATAGGCGATACAGTCGTTGCAGCGCAGCACCGCCGAGGCCACCAGACCCAACAACTCCTTGGTCTTACAATCCAAGGCCCCCGGCCGATAGGCATAGGAATCTAAGGAGAAAAACCGCTTTGTCGCCCGATCTCCCTCGGCTAAAATCTTCTCATTCATCCTCTCGCGATACTCGCGAAATTCCTGCAGCTTGTCCATCGATCATATCTCCCCTCTATCCCGTCGCTGCCGCGATGAACAGGCAGATACCCCTTCTCTATAGGTATCTGCCTGCAACTGATCAATTGAGCCTTAGGCCAAAATTTCCTCGGGCGTCAGGCGCTTTGCGTCTCCCCAGAGGTTTTCCAGATCATAGTACTCCCGTTGGCTGTGGTGAAACACATGGACAACGATGCCGCCATAGTCCAACAGCACCCATCCGCCCTCTTCAGAGCCACTGCGCCAATTTGGCGTTACACCTATCTCAGCCAGATCATCCATGATACCGCGATAGATGGCGCGTACCTGTGGGGTGGACTCACCACTGCAGATCACAAAGTAATCGGCAATGATGGTAATCTCCTGCAAGTCCAACACCACTACATCCACTGCCTTCTTATCCTCAGCAGCCGCCACGATTGTCTCCAATACCTTACGTGAATTCAGCTGGCTTCCCTCCTTGCCCAACTCCTACTCAATCCGATAGTCCTTCCCGACAATAACCACCATATCGATATCATTACCGCGAATGTCATTGGTTAGAGTGATACTGCCAGTGTTGAGAACCTCTCCAAGGCTTTTGGCCGCGCTGTCATGGGTCGGCCGAGCGAAGATTTGGGTCTTCTCATAATCATAGGTATCGGCATCGGTTACCCCCAACACCGCGTACCCCCGTTGGGTTAGGCCTTCCGCTACCTGCCTAGCGGCCCCTCGAATCCCACTGCCGTTGAGTACCTCTACCGTAATCTGATCTTCCCCCAAAATCATTCGCTTCACCATCAACTCCAGCCGATCGGTGTCGGCCACCCAGTAACTGGCCCCTTCCACCAGGGCTGAGGTGCCCGGCACCACGGAACTGCGGAAGGTCCCGTCCTCGATTCGGCTGGCTAGCATCGCCAACCGCATCGCCTGGAAGTAGGGAATATTGGTCTCAACGGCACCAATCACCGAGTGAACCAAGGCGGGAATCTTAGTTACCGTTCTGATGTGAAGCAGCTCATCGAGAAAGGCTTTGATAAACTTCTGCTGCCGATTGATCCGCCCATCATACACATTGCGGTTGGGATCCACCAACGCGACATCCCCTAGACCATCATGCCGAAAACGCACGTAACCCAGAGCCTGTTCTCCAGTTAACCTTTGCAGGCCCGGCTTCAAGTCGATGATCAAACCCTGGGCCTGATCTTCATAATACATCGGCCGCTGAATGTCGACGGTGACCCCACCGAGAATATCAACGATATCTATAAAGCCCTGGAAATCTATTCTAACATAATATTGCAAAGGAATATTAAACAACTGGGAAAGAGTTTTCACCGTCAGCTCCGGACCGCCGTAGGCATAGGCAGCATTGATTCGCTGCCTACCGGGCCGACCGGGAATAGTTACCATCGTATCCCTGGGAACAGAAATCACCGACAAGCGCCGGTGATCAAAATCAATGGATGCAACCATAATTGTGTCTGCTCTGCCGGGATCGTCGGGCTTTTCATCGGCCCCCAGAACTACCACGTCAAATCTTCCCAGCAAAGGAGTCTCTCCCGTTGGATCCTCTCCTCGATGCAATGAACCCACAGTTGTCGGTAGCGCAAAATTCCGCTGCATCGTATAGTAGGCCGTAATTCCTGCCAGAAGCAGCGCCAAAACTACTAAGAACAGATAAAACAATCGCCGCTGACGCCTTTTCCTGGCCCTTAAGGCTCGTTTTTTCTCCAGCTCCTGCCGCTTGAGGGCCAGTTCCTCCTCAAGGACCGGCTCCTGGTTTGGCATTGACTCCTGCGGAGTATTCTCTAGAGCCACTTTGTCACCTTCTTTCTGCTGACCGCTGCTCTCGGATCAACTGATTGCGAGCTGCTACCGTCCCGGGATGTAGCAAAGATCCTTGCTGCAAAATAAAGGTGATGGCAGAATCAAGGGCCTTTAGGCACCCGGCAGCAAAATCGGCAAAAACCAAGGAGCGAAGCTTGTCCACCCCGGGCCAGTCACGACTGGGTTCAATGATATCTGCCACATAAATAATCTTCTCCAACAGGGACATTCCCGCGCGACCAACGGTATGATAGCGAATCGCCGCCAAAATGTCCAGATCCGTAACCCCAAACTCCCTGCGGGCTAGCACCGCACCTACGGGGGCATGCCACAGGGGGTAAAGCTCCCCCTCAACTTCATCCAAAACTATACCAGAATCTTCTATTAATTTCAACAGGGTGTTCTTGGGAAGGTCCTTAGCGCAATCATGGAGCAGTGCAGCAACTCGAGCCCCTTCCCGGCTGCAGTTCTGCCTGAGCGCCAGCTCCTCTGCGGTCTCCATCACCCCTAGAATGTGACGCCACCGCCGGGGGGTAACCATCCCTTCTACTTTGGCTGCCATCTCGGCAAAGGTATCCACTTACAGCTCTCCTTCGAATAACTGCATTTGCGCCAAGGCCTTTCTGGCCCTCAGCAACCGCTCCCGGGCAATGGTGACAGCCTCCTGGGAGATGTCACATCCCAAAAAGCGCCGACCATGCCGCACTGCGGCTTCCAGAGTTGTGCCACTGCCGCAAAAGAAGTCAGCGACCACATCATCGGGGTCGGTGGTGGCCAAAATTAGGCGTTCCAGCAGTTTCAATGGCTTCTGGGTGGGATAGCCTACCCGTTCTCGGTTGCACCCTTTTAGCGCCGGGATATCGGTCCACACATCCCGCATCAACACCTCGGTGTAATACTGCTGCCTCTCTGGATCGAAATGCTCCTGGTAGTGGGCTCCGTAACCATAACGCTTTTTTAGATAGGACCTTTGCTTCAACACATTAAACTTTGCCTCTTTCACATCCTTGGCGTAAAGCAGAATTGTGTCGTGCTTCCGGGCAAAGTGTCGCTTGCTGTTTCCCGCGGTCCGATAGGCCCAAATAATCTCATTCTTGAAGTTACTGTAGCCAAAGATCCCATCGAGGGCCACCTTGACATAGTGGACGGCATGCCAATCAAGATGCACACACAGGGAACCCGTAGGTTTCAGCACCCGATGGACCTGGGCTAAGATTTGGGCCAACCACTGGGTATAATCTTCGATGTCACCTACGGGATCGGCAAAACTTGTCGTGACGCCACCATCCCACTGCATCTTCCACTCCCGACCGGTAGCAAAGGGAGGATCGATGTATACCAAGTCGATACACTCATCGGGCAAGTCCTGTACCCACTCCTCCCCGCTGCAGTGCCGAAGGACCAGGTCCCAGGTTGCCTGCGGCCACTGGGGATGGGGCAGGGTCCATCGCTCCGTCAAGGCCAGGGGCAGCTCCTTGTCCCTATTCACCTTCATTCCCCTCTTGGTACAACCCTTCCCGGCGGACAAAATCCGCTACTTCATCGGGCGTTAGATAGCGAATACTCCGTCCCCGTCGGACCAGCTCCCGCAGGCGAGTAGAAGAAATATCCAGCAGGGGTGCAGAGAAAAAGTGAATCCGGGACCGATAGCGTTCAAACAAGCTTCCCAGTCTTGCTTCTATATCCTGGAAGGAAAACCCTGGACGGGCAGCCACGGCCACATGACTGGACTGCAGGATCTCCTCGGGCCGATGCCAGCTGGCCATATCTAATAGGGAGTCTAGACCAATTATTAACACCAACTGGTAATCAGGATAAAGCCTCCCAAGCTGTGCCAAGGTACCCACGGTGTAAGAAGGGCCGGAGCGAGCCAACTCCAAATCGGAAACGGCAAAGGCCGGATTATCCGCGACGGCCCGTTGGACCATCTCCATCCTAGCCTGGGCAGAAGTCACCGCCCGGTCTTGTTTGTGGGGTGGCCGGGCTGCGGGCATAAACAATATCTGACTGAGGTGCAGCTCTTCCAAGGCTGCCTGGGCCAAACACAAATGCCCGATATGAATGGGATCAAAGGTGCCCCCTAAAATTCCTAACCGCTGCTGTGTCTCCTGCTGGGCGACGTCCATTGGCCTTCCTCCCCGTCCAACCTCTTACCGAACCTGTCCGTTACCTTGAATGATATACTTCGTCGTCGTCAATTCCCTCAGGCCCATGGGACCCCGGGCGTGCAGGGTCTGAGTGGAAATCCCGATCTCCGCCCCCAACCCAAACTCGTTACCGTCGGTAAAGCGAGTGGAAGCATTGACATAGACGGCAGCAGCATCCACTGCCTGCATAAAGCACCGAGCGGCGGAATAATCCTCCGTCACAATGGCCTCGGAATGTTTGGTCCCATAGCGATTGATGTGAGCGATGGCCTCCTCTAGACTGTCCACAACCTTAACGGCTAGAATTAGGTCCAGGTATTCTGTGGTCCAATCACTTTCAGCGGCGGGCTCCACCTCAACCCAGCTCCGGGTGGCCTCATCGCCCCGCACCTCTACTCCTTTGTCCTTCAGGGAGACAACGATCCGCGGCAAGAAGTCCTCGGCCACCTCTCGATGAACCAACAAAGTCTCCAGGGCATTGCACACTCCCGGTCGCTGACACTTGCCGTTGATCACAAGGGCCTCGGCCATGTCTAGATCAGCGGAGGCATCGATATAAGCGTGACAATTGCCTACCCCCGTTTCGATGACCGGCACCGTGGCCGTCTCCTTCACCGTCTGAATCAGACCGGCTCCCCCTCGGGGGATCAAGACGTCGAGGTACTGATTCATCCTCATCATTTCCGTCGCCGCCTCGCGACTGACATCTTCAATCAAAGTGACGGCATCCACCGGCAGACCCAGGGCCTGCAGTTCCTGCCGCACGATGGCAACCAAGGCCTGATTCGACCGGAGAGCATCGGAACTTCCCCGCAGAACCACGGCATTTCCTGCCTTGAGACATAGCCCTGCCGCATCGATGGTAACGTTGGGCCGGGCTTCATAGATGATCCCCACCACGCCCAAGGGGACCCGAACCTGGTCGATTTCCAACCCATTGGGCCGCCGAATTCCCCGCACCTTTTCGCCGATGGGATCCGGTAGGGCCGCGATCTCCAAAAGCCCCTGGGCCATTTGTGCAATTCGGCTCTCCGTTAGGGTTAAACGATCGATGAGAGCCCCACTGAGATTCTTGGCCTTCGCGGCCTGGACATCCTCGGCATTGGCCGCCAGAATCCTTTCCTGATTCTCGGTCAATGCTGCCGCGATTCTGGCAAGAGCCTGGTTCTTCACATCGGTGGCCGTCAAGGCGAGGATCGGAGCCGCCCCTTTTGCACCTTGACACTTGGCCAGGACGTCATCGTTACGAAGGGACATATTTATCAACTCCCGGTGGGTAGACTTGTGTTTTCCGACGGGGCTTGACTGACAATCAAGTTATCCCGATGCACCACTTCTTCATAGATGGCTCCCTTGAGAATTGCCGATAGCTGGGAACTGTGCTTGCCGGCAATGAGGCTGACTTCCGTGGAGGAGTAATTGCTTAGGCCCCGGGCCACCTCCACTCCCTCTTCGTTGAGAAGCTGAATCAAATCTCCGCTACGAAATTGCCCCTGAACCTGGAGCACTCCCACTGGCAACAAACTCTTGCCCTGCTCCACCACCGCCTGACAGGCACCGGCATCGATCAGCACTGCCCCTGCCGGCGACTTGCTGAAGGCAATCCACTGCTTCCGTTGGCCCAGGGCCCGGGACTGGGGAACAAACAATGTACCAATGTCCTCTCCCGCCAGCAGTGCCCGCAACACCCCTTCGGTGGCGGCGTTGGCGATACACATGGGGATTCCCGATTTCACCGCGATCCGAGCGGCCCTTAGCTTGGTCACCATGCCTCCCGTTCCCAAGGCAGTGCCGGCCCCAGCCGCGGCCTGCATCAGCTCGGGACTAACGTCGGTGACCAGGGGTATCAACTGGGCGCTGTTGTCTTCCTGGGGATTCCTATCATACAGGCCATCCACATCGGAAAGAAGCACCAACAGGTCCGCGTCCACCAGTCCCGCCACCAAAGCTGCTAAGGTGTCGTTATCACCGAACTTGATCTCATCAACGGCAACGGTGTCATTTTCATTGATAATCGGGATCACATTGAGACTCAACAGGGTCTGCAGCGCATGGCGAGCGTTGAGATGACGCTGGCGTTCTGCCAAGTCGCTCCGGGTGAGGAGGACTTGAGCCACCACCCAGCCGTATTCGCTAAAGATTTTCTCGTAAATGTGCATCAATTGGCCCTGGCCCACGGCGGCCACAGCCTGCTTTTCCGGAACCGTTACCGGTCGTCGAGTCAAACCTAAGCGACTCATGCCGGCTCCGATGGCCCCGGAGCTAACTAGGATAACTTGCCTGCCTTCGTTCCACAAATCCGCGATCTGGGCTGCCAATTTGTCCAAACGGTGCAAATTCAGCTTCCCAGTGGGATAGGTCAGACTGCTGGTACCAACCTTGACCACAATCCGGTTAGCCTTGTGGAAGATACTCGTTTCTCATCGGAAAACGATGCCCCCTTTACGCCTAAGGCAAAATAATCTGTGGGTCTTTGCTGGCCTCACGATACAGCATAATGATATTACCGATCACCTGGACTACATCGGCATCGGTTTCTTCCGCCAGTTCTTCGGCCACATCCCGCACGTCGGCTAAAGCGTTTTTCAAAACCCTAACCTTCAACAACTCCCGAGCCTCTAGGGCCTCATCCACCTGGGTAATTAAATTGGGGGACAGCCCCCCCTTGCCTACCTGCACAATGGGTTCAAGCTCGTTTCCCAGCGAACGCAAATAGGCTCTCTGCTTACTAGTCAACATAACTCTTTCCGCCTTTCTCCGGATTTTCTCCGACTTGACTGGATTTTCCTGCGTCTAGTCGACAAACTCAAACTCATACTCTCCGACCCGAACGGTATCGCCGTCTTCAATACCTGCTTCCCGCAGCTGGGCTACTACCCCGATATCCTCCAGCAGTCGCAGAAACCATTTGACCGACTCCTCATTGTTGAAATCGATCCGAAGCATCAGCCCCTCGAGACCTTGGCCCTTCACCACAAAGGCTTCGTCCTCATCATCCTGGGTGATGGTGAAGTCCCGAAGTTCAGCCTTCTTCACGGCAGGCTCCAGCACCAGAACCTCCGGTACCTCCTGACCTTCCTTCACCGGTTCCGCCTCCCGCATCTCCCGAACCACCGACCACATCGCCGAAAGGACAGCATCGATGCCTTGGCCGGTGGCAGCCGACATCTCATATACCGTCAGTTGCGGATACTCCCGGCGAAACTCCTCCAGGTTGACAGCCGCGTTGGGCAGATCCATCTTATTGGCCACAACAATTTGCGGCCGCTGGGCCAATTCCGGACTGTACTGCTCCAGTTCGTAGAGAATCTGCCGGTAATCCTCCCGAGGGTCTCTACCTTCGTATCCCGACATATCGATCATGTGGACCAGCACTCGGCACCTTTCCACATGACGGAGAAACTCGTGCCCCAAGCCCACACCGGCGTGGGCTCCTTCGATGAGGCCGGGAATATCTGCCACCACGAAGCTGTTGCCCTCACCCATAGACACCACACCAAGGTTTGGCACCAAGGTGGTAAAGGGGTAATCGGCGATCTTCGGCTTGGCCGCTGAGATTCGAGAGATGAAGGTGGATTTCCCTACGTTGGGATAGCCCACCAGGCCAACATCGGCCAAGAGCTTTAGTTCTAAGACTAACTCCCGGGACCATCCCGGCAAACCCTGTTCCGCAAATTGTGGCGCCTGCCGAGTTGGACTCTTGAACCGGGTGTTTCCTCGCCCGCCTCGCCCCCCCTTGGCCACCACCACCCGCTGGCCGGGCACCGTCATGTCCGCCAGGATCTCATCGGTCTCTGGGTCCTTAAGGATGGTACCCGGCGGCACCCCAATAATGAGATCGGGAGCATCTTTGCCAAACCGATTGAAGGAACCACCGTCCTCCCCATCCTGGGCTTTGTACTTCCGGCGATACCGAAAATCCACCAGGGTAGTCAGGTTTGGATCCACTTCGAGGATCACGTCACCGCCGTCCCCGCCATCGCCACCCGCGGGTCCCCCGGCGGGCACATATTTCTCCCGGCGAAAACGGACCACCCCGTTGCCGCCCTTGCCGGCGGTAACGGAAATCTTTACCTTATCAATAAATTGCATCTCGCATCCTCCCTTCCCTGGGACATTGCTCTATTGACTCCTCTTGCCTAGTCTTTCCCCCGATGACAAAAAAGGCCCCACCGCACAACAGCAGTAGGGCTTAATATTTAAGTCTGTCACAGCCAGTTCCTTGGGCCTAGGCAGTTACCTGCGGTTCGGCATACACACTTACCTGTTTCCTGCTCTTGCCCAGCCGCTCAAAGGACACATATCCATCGATGGTGGTAAACAGGGTGTCATCCTTACCCACTCTAACGTTAGCACCGGCATGGAACTTGGTACCTCTCTGACGCACCAAGATGCTGCCAGCGGAAACGAACTGACCATCCCCGCGCTTTACTCCCAGTCGCTTCGACTCGCTGTCACGACCGTTACGGGAACTACCGACACCCTTCTTACTGGCAAACAATTGCAGATTAAACTTGAACATTGGCTACACCTCCAGTCTAGTTGGCGTAGGTTATCTATCCGTAGTCATTTCCTTGATCGTCACGTATTGGGGATACTGCGCCTCGATTTCCCGCAGTCCCAACACCATTGTCTCCAAGATCGCTGCCTGTTGGTCTAAGGTGGCATCACTGCCCCTATCTGCCCGTGGGATTCGACAATCCAATAGTCCGATTTCGGCGTCGACTTCTACCTCTACATCCATCTGCACCACTGACATAAGACCAAGGACGGCGGTCTGAGCCAAGGCCGATACCGCCGCACAGACAATGTCCTGTCCCAAGGGCGCATAGCCAGAATGCCCCTCTAGGCGAAAACGGTCAATGGACCCTGTGGCCCTGCGCCAGATCTGGATCCTGATCATCGGTCACTAAGCCTCAATCTTTTCGATGCGAAGCTCGGTGTAGGGTTGCCGATGACCTTGGCGCCGCCGATAGTTCTTCTTCGGCTTGTACTTGAAGACAAGAATCTTCTTCCCTCTGCCGTGGCTGAGAACCTTAGCGGTGACCTTAGCACCGTCAACAACGGGGCTGCCCACCTTGAGCTCACCATCATTTTCCACGAGGAGAACTTTGTCCAAGGTAATCTCGGAATCCACTTCGCTGGAAAGCTTCTCCACCCGAATCACATCGCCGGGAGCTACCTTATACTGCTTTCCACCGGTTTCGATAATCGCGTACATGCTGGCCCACCTCCCTTAACTCTGAGACTCGCCATGGGCAGGCGGTCGCAGTGGACACTTGCACAGCCTGACATGAGCGGTTGCAGCACTTGTAGAACCAGCATACAAGCACTTACTTGGTAACTATACCACACCTAATAAATCCCTGTCAATCTGCCAAGGGCAGGAGACAATAAAGCTTTCTTTCTTGACTATCCATTGATCATTTTGCCTTTAGCATAGGTGCGAAAAACCTTAGTAATCTCGACCTTGAGTTTTTTCCCGACGTAATCCGCTGCTCCTTCAATATCGACAACGTATCCATTGAGTCGAGAAATTCCATCGGTGGGCCGACCGGAATGCAGATCCTGTACCTCCATATCCAGCACTTGTCCCTGATGGACCGGAGTGGCCCGATGGACCAGGTGGCCCTCATCTTGGGTGGCGGTAATTTCCACCTGTTCAAAGTGAAAATCATCCCGGCCCTTAACTACAATCACTTTCCCGGTCTTCTCCTCTAACCGGCGGACATTGGCCCCACCGGGACCAATTACCTTGGCAGCGATCTGGGGGTGCAGCTCCACATATACCCCGGCGATATCCTCATCCCGGGCAGCAGCAACAATTCGTCGTTCCACTTGATGGGCCAGGGTTTCCTCGGACAAAACTCTACCGGTACCGGCGCAATAGGGACAGGGTTGTTGGAGAGTATCCTTAATACTTTCCCGCACCTTCTTGCGGGTCATTTCCACCATTCCCAGGCTGGTAAAGCCGATGACATGGGTCTTGGTTCGCTCTTCATTGGTGCATTCCGTCAGTCGGGCCAAGACCAACTCCTCGTCCTTCTTCCTATCCATATCGATAAAATCGATGACGATAATCCCGCCGATGTCCCGCAGGCGCAGTTGCCGCGCGATTTCCTCGGCAGCCTCGAGATTGGTCTTAACCACGGTATCTTCTAGATTCTTTGAGCCGGTAAACTTGCCGGTGTTGACGTCGATGCTGGTCAAGGCCTCGGTCTGATCGATGACGATATACCCACCGCTGGGCAGCCATACCTTGGAACGGAGTGCTTTGCCGATCTCCGCCTCGATCCCGTAGAACTCAAAAATCGGGATCCCTTCATGGTAGTAGTACACTCGAGACCGCAGATGGGGTGCCAGGACATCCAAGACATCCAAAATCTTCTCGTACTCTGTCCGCGAATCGACAATCAGCTTATCAAAATCACTGGAGAAAACATCCCGCAGCATCCGAAATACCAGGTCATGGTCTTTGTAGATGAGGCTGGGGGACGGATACCGCTTGGCCCGTCGTTTCGTCGTCTTCCAGACCTTGAGCAAAAGTTCTACGTCCTGTTTGAGTTCTTGGACACCCTTACCTTCGGCCACCGTCCGCACGATGAGTCCCATGTTCTTCGGCTGGATCTGGGCCGCAATTTCCTTCAGTCTTGCCCGCTCTTTCTTGTCACTGATGCGCCGGGATACACCGATATAGTCCACTGTGGGCATCAAAACCGTGTACCTACCGGCCAAGGACAACTCGGTAACCACTCTAGCGCCCTTGGTGCCGATGGGTTCCTTGGTTACCTGGACAATAATTTCCTGTCCTTCTCTAACCACATCGCGAATATTTCGGACCTTCTTTGCTGCCGGCCGCATCTTTCCCCGGCTCAACTGATTAACGGCATCGTCCATATACAGAAAGGCGTTCTTTTCTAGTCCGATGTCAACAAAGGCGGCAGACATACCCGGCAAGACATTGGCCACCCGACCTTTGTAGATATTACCCACGATGTTATCGTGGTTGCCGCCTTCAAAGTAAACTTCGACTAACCGGCGGTCCTCCAATAAAGCTGCTCGCTTCTCGCCATCGGAGCAGTTGATAATAATCTCTTTTTGCATGAGTTAACTCCCTTCACTCTCAACCCCCCTTGGAATACCTTCCATTGGGCTCTCCGGTTTCCCATTCACCGTGATAAATAACCCAGTTCTGTGGATAGTTTGATGCGGTTCAATCGGTAACAATCGCAGTAGCTCCTCCGGCCTTAGGTTTCCAGCACTACCGGAGGCCACCTCAAAATCAATAGCCAGCTTGTCTAAATCCTGCTCAGTTAACTCATCGGGAGCTGGCGCTACTGAAATATCGAAGAGAAAGGGTCTAATATCTACTTCTCGGATTTTGCCCTTGCGTTCTCTGGTAATCACCACCTGGGGTGATGCCATTAGCTGGTCCGCAGCCTCTGTGACGGCCTCAATATCAACACCCGGGGTGGGACTGGCGATACAACGATAGGTGGCCCGGTCCACCACAGCCATCAATTTCGGAGTGTCCTCGGCTACCAGACTGGCCGCTAGGATCCTGACGCCCTCGGGTAAATAAGCATTCACCTTGGCAGCAAACTCCTCGGGGTTAACAGCTTGTACCAATTCAAAGTCCCCGTACTCTGCCTCACTGGTAATTCCCACTGCCAAGGCCGAAGCGAGGGAGAACTTTGGGCGAGGATGAAATCCCTGTGTGTAGGCTATAGGCATCTGGGCCCGTCGCAGCGCCCTTTCGAAGGCTCGCATCAAATCCAAATGTGAGATGTACCGCACAGGCTGCAATTTTTCATACTTAATTCTGATGATCGCCACCGGTAGCCCCTCCCACTAGCAGATTATCGACTTTTAGTCCCGGACAAACCCCACAGCCGGGACAGGCATCAAAGCGACAATCGGCGGTGGTTTCTGCTCGATAACCTCGATGGCGTTCCCGCAACAAGAACCGATGGGTAACACCGGTATCCACAAATTCCCAGGGGAGTAATTCATCTTCCTGCCGCTCCCGGGGCCCATGCCAATAGGGGTCAACTCCTTGAGCGGCGAAGGCTTCCATCCACAAATCGAACCGGAAATAGTCTGACCAAGAATCGAATTTACATCCCCGACGCCAAGCTTCTTCCAAAACCTCGGCAACCCGCCGATCTCCTCGGGCAAAGACGCTCTCGAGGAAACTGGCTTTCACATCATGGTAGGAAAACTTTATCCCTCTATGCCGCAGATTGTCCCGGAGCAGTGCCTGTTTGCGCTCCAGTTCTGCCATAGAGTCCTGTGCCTCCCATTGAAAGGGTGTGTGGGGTTTAGGAACAAAGGAAGACACACTAACAGTGACCTGGACTCGTCCTGCCTTGCCGGCGGCGCCTCGAATCTCTCGGCCCATCCGGAGTACTTGCTGGGCTAATCGAGCAATCCCGAGAATGTCCTCATCGGTTTCCGTGGGCAATCCAATCATGAAGTACAGCTTGATCTGGTCCCAACCTTTGCGAAAGGCCCCTTCCACAGCGGCCAGCAAATCTGACTCAGTAACATTCTTGTTAATCACATCCCGCAGCCGTTGCGTTCCCGCCTCCGGGGCAAAGGTTAATCCAGTCTTCCTGGTCTTCTGAATTTCATGGGCCAGGTCCACGGAGAAGGAATCCACCCGCAGCGAAGGAAGGGACAGGGCAACGTTGTCATCCCCTAACTCCTTCACCAAATCGATAATCAGATCTTTGATACAGGTGTAATCCCCGGTGCTAAGGGAGGTCAAAGATACTTCATCGTATCCTGTGTTTGCCAACAACGCCCGCACTTGCCCTTTCAATGTCTCGAGACTGCGCTCTCGCACCGGCCGATAGATCATCCCAGCTTGACAGAATCGACATCCCCGGGTGCAGCCCCGGGCCACTTCCACCATCGCTCGGTCGTGAACCACTTCGATTAAGGGTACGACAAACCGCTCCGGATAGGCAGCGGCGTCGAGATCCTTTACTACCCGACGAGTAATCCTAGCGGGAACTCCCTCTTCTATTACCCTTCTCTCCCGCAAGAAACCCTCTGCACCATATTCTACCCGATAAAATTCCGGGACATAAACACCGGGGATCTGGGCCATGCTCTGCAGCAAAGCCTGTCTTGAGCCGCTCTGTTGTTTCCATTGCCGATAACAATCGACAATCTCCAGAACGGCTTCTTCACCATCACCGATGTAGACTACGTCGAGAAAGGGAGCTAAGGGCTCAGGATTGACGCTACAGGGTCCTCCAGAGATAATCAGGGGGTGCTCCTCGGTGCGGTCACAGCTGCGCAGAGGAATCCCAGCCAGATCCAGCATATTGAGGATATTGGTGTAGCTAAGTTCGTACTGTAGGGTAAAACCGACGAGATCAAACTCTTTGATGGGGCGCTTTGATTCCAGGGAGAAGAGGGGAAGCCCATGCTCCCGCATCTTTGCCTCCATATCAACCCAAGGGGCATAGACTCTCTCTGCGGCAACATAGTCCCGTTGATTCAGGATACTATAGAGAATCTTGTACCCCAGGTGCCCCATACCAACGTCATAGATGTCGGGAAAGGCTAGGGCAAAGGTGACATCCACCTTTGACCAATCCTTCTTGACCGCGTTTACCTCCCCTCCGGTGTACCGAGCGGGCTTGCTGACCAGGGGAAGGATGCGATCCAATTGCTCTAGACTAATGCTACTCACCATATACCTCCATTACTGACCTGTGCTATCCACGACCGATAGGCAATAATCTGCCTTCTTCATTATTCCCCATTGGGAAGACTCATTCCTGCCGCCGGTCATTGGCTAGGGGGTTTGGCCTCTCCCACAGGAATGTCGACTCCCCGTTCCAGGAAAACATCGAGCACCTCCCATTCGCTCAACACTTGCTCTACTCGGCCCTCGGCATCGATCACCGCTACCAAATGATACCTTTTGGGACCGAATTTCCTCACTACCTCTCTGACGGGAACGTGGGCCTGGGCCACCAAGGGCTCGGCAGACATCACCCCCTGTTGGGTCAACTCCTCCTTTTTTCCCACCAGATAGCGAATAAAGGTGTAGGGAGCCAGGTTCTTTTCTCGATCCGCGGCAAAAAACACAAAAAAGGCAATGACAATCAAGCTGACATTCACCTGATTGGTATAAAGCAGAGCAATCCCTAACAGGACAAGAATAACACTGATCACCTTAGCTAGGCGTACCGCCTGCTCCGTCGCCTGCCGCCACCCAAGCCTTGGGGTTAAATATGCCCGCAGAATCCTGCCCCCATCCAGGGGCAGCGCGGGAATCAGGTTAAAACCGCCGAGAATCAAATTGGCCTGAATAAAATACTCCACCAGGGGCTCAGAATCGAGATAGGGCCGAATCATCACTCCACAGAGAGCAAGAAAGAAATTGGTCATAGGTCCTACAATAGCAACGGTGGCCTCCACTCCCGGATCATGTTCCAAGGGATCGGAAATCCTTGCTACTCCGCCAAAGGGAAGCAGCTCCACTTCCTCCACCTTGAGCCCAAACCCCCTGGCTGCCAGCCCATGGGCGAATTCGTGGAGCAACACGATGGCAAAGAGCAGCAGGATCTGGGGCAGGATTCCCACCCACCAGGTTAACCCCAGCAACAGGAGAAAAAACCAATTGAGGCGCAGCCTAATTCCCAGTATCTTGCCAACGATCATGGCACCATTCCCCCGACTGCCTCCAACCCAGCTGTTACCGTACGGCAGAAGTTATCCAGCGCGCCGACGAGGCAACGCGATCCAGCAATTGTCCCAAACCAACTCCGTCGAGCCCTTCCAGCACCTGTTGGGTCCATTGGCCTAGGGGAAGCTCCTCCACTCGCTGGGCTGCCTGCCTCCACCCTGACTGGAAGCGATGCAGCAATGTACCCTCGGTCTCGGGCAAGAGCACCACCAACAGCACCAGCACCACTGCAAAGACCAGGTTTCTCAACCAGCGCTCCACAGCCCCACCCCCTCGTCTGATGACAATATATGGGGCGGCTAAAACGAATATGCGGTAAGACAGACCCCACCGGGCTGCCTTACCGCAAGACTTCCATGACTCTTTGATTTCCCTATTACTTGATCAAAAGAGGATCTTCTGCCTTCGCATGTGGACCCCAACCAACAAGCCACAGGCCAACAGGTTAGTTAACAGGGAACTGCCCCCAAAACTAATAAAGGGCAGGGGAATTCCCGTTACCGGCATAATCCCCAGGGTCATCCCCACATTGATCAGAATATGAAACAAAAACATCGATACAATTCCCGTCGCCAACAGGGCCCCGAAGCGATCCTTAGAGGATTGGACCACCTTCAGCCCCCGCTGCAACAACAGCGCAAATAACCCTAAGAGACAGAGGGTGCCGATAAACCCATACTCCTCACCGACAACGGAGAAGATGAAATCTGTGTGATGTTCCGGTAGGAAATTCAGCTGGGTCTGGGACCCTGCAAACATCCCTTTACCAAAGAAACCACCGGACCCGATGGCGATCATCGACTGAATTACATTCCAACCGGCCCCAGTCCGATAGGCGTAGGGGTCCAAAAACACCAGCAGCCGATCCAATTGGTGGGGCTTGAGGATGGTCAAATACCCCTGTTTGGTGAGAATGGCTGCCACGGTAAAGACCGTTAATCCGCTGAGGGCAATGGTTACCAGGTACCGAGCAGGAGCCCCGGCCACCCACAACATCCCAAAGAGAATACCGACAAAGACTAGGGCCGTTCCAAAGTCCGGTTGCAGCAAAATCAAGCCCATGGTCACCCCTACTAGGACAAAGGGACCTACCAAATCCCGCCAGGACTCGATATTCTCCTTCAGCTCCAAGTACCGGGCCAGGGTAATAATTATCGCCAGCTTGGCCAACTCCGCAGGCTGAATTCCTCCCAAGGAGCCAAAGCGCAGCCATCCCGTGGTGCCCTTGACGGTGTTACCGACAATTAAGACTAAGACCAACATTCCCAAGGTAGCAAAGTAGATGGCCCGATAGTACCGGCCAAAAACCCGATAGTCCACGGAAGCTACTACCACCGCCCCAGCTATTCCTACCATCGCCGTCACCAATTGGCGCCGGACATGGTAGAAGGGAGAGCCGATAAGAGGGCCTATGGTACGGTTGGTGGCACTGTAGATCACAATCATCCCAAAGCCAATTAATAGTAGGATCGTCGCCACCAAGACCCAATCCACGTTGCGCAACAGCTTCTTGTCCACCAGCACCAACAACCCTCCCATGTTCAAAGTTTATTCTGCCCCGTGACGAACCCCTGGTAACAAAAAACCTTTCCCAAAAGCCGGAAAGGTTTCTTTTCACCCATGGGAAATACGCATCAATTAATCCCGAGAGCTTTTCACTACCGGGATGGGCTCTCACCGGAACGTTTCAGCTTCAGCACGGGTATATTAGCCACCAAGGCTACGGAACTGTCGCAGTGCTTAAGATCGACAGCAAAGCCCTCGTCATCGATCTCCATATACTTAGAGATCACTGCGATTAATTCTTCTTTGAGAGAGTCCAGTAACTGCGGCGAAATGTCGGCACGATCGTGTACCAGGATCAGCTGCAGCCGTTCCTTGGCTGCCTGTTTGGATCCCCTCGCCGCCCTCTCCTCTTTGTCCCAAAGCTGTCGGAAAAAATCGAACACACTGCCCCCTCCTTAAATTAGCTGCTGTACCCGGCGATGACCCGTTTGATCCGCTGCAGGAAAGAGTCCTCCTCAAGGGACATGAAGGGCACGTCCTCTCCCTTAATCCTGCGAACAATGTTGCGATAGGCTTGTCCAGACTTGCTCTTGGATTCGAGGATCACCGGTTCGCCCCTGTTGGTGGACACAATAATATTCTCGTCGTCGGGAACTACTCCCAACAAGTCAATGGCCAAAAACTCCAGGACGTCCTCTTGTCCCATCATATCGCCCCGTCTGACCATGTCGGGACGGACCCGATTGAGTACCAGCCAATGTTCTCGGATCTCTGCTGCTTCCAGAAGCCCGATAATTCGATCTGCATCCCGGACGGCAGCAACTTCGGGAGTAGTGACAACAATGGCAGCATCGGCCCCGGCAATGGCATTGCGAAATCCGTGTTCAATCCCAGCCGGAGAGTCGACGAGGATGTAGTCAAATTCTTCCCGGAGCATATCCACTACTGACCGCATCTCCTCGGGACTAATCGCGTCCTTTTCCTTGGTCTGGGGCGCCGGTAGGAGAAACAGATTCTGGGTACGCTTGTCCCTAATCAGTGCCTGCTTTAGGCGGCACTGCTCTGCGGCCACATGGGTGATGTCATAGACAATCCTATTTTCCAATCCCAATACCACATCGAGATTACGCAGCCCAATATCCGCGTCAATTAAACAGACTTGATGGCCGGCCATGGCCAGACCGGTACCGATGTTCGCAGTGGTGGTAGTCTTGCCCACTCCACCCTTGCCACTGGTTATGGTTATCACCTTACAAGGCATCATAATACCTCCTGACACCAGAGTCGCTGAGAGGCCTTGAGTCCCTGGCTGATCTAGTTGAACAACAATAGGGGTGAATACTCCTGAACGGCAATTCGATCACCGCTGATTCGTGCAACCTCGGGAAATGCCGGCGTTTCCATGGGGCCATCGGGAGCCCGGGATATGTAGTTGGCGATTCGCAGCTGCATTGGCTGGAGACTCAGGGCCATCACCACCGCGGTGACATCTCCTTGAGAACCGGCATGGGCCATTCCCCGCAGGGTACCTAAAATGATAATATCGCCGGTGGCCACTAACTCCGCCCCGGGATTGACGTCGCCCACTACCACCAAACTGCCGTCATGGACAATCCTTTGACCCGAGCGTAGATTTCGTTTCACGATCAGGGCGTTGTTTCCCGCCCGATGCCAATCGTTATTCGGCAGCACCCCTGCGGTGTGAGCTTGCGATTGGACTGGAGCAAAGCTGACCTTCAATACCATCTCAAATTGTTCCAGCAAAGCAAGGAGTTGCTCCCGCTCCCGATCCGTCCACTGGGCGGGAATACTGTTAATGGTCACCGTCGCTCCTCGCCAGAAGTCCTTGGCTGTCATTAACTTCGCTTCCAGAGCTGCAATCACTGCGGCAAAATCGCTCTTGGGTGCTATAGCAAGGATCAACCCCTCCTTTGTTCCCTTCAGTGAAACCAATTCCTTGCCCATAACACACCTCGTAGATAACTAGTTCATAAAGATCCTGTATTCAGATACATTTTCGCTAGCGGCCGGCGATGTCCTTCCCCAGGGCGAGATTCACTGCACTTCCGCGAGAAAATCCTCTACCTGCCGAATTAAAAGAAAAATGGGCCATGCCACAAGCCCATTGCACAGGACCACCGGTCCCATCACCTGGGTCAGAATGTAACCCAGGGGTAGGGTGCGGCCAAAGGCCATCATCAATAGCCAATAACCCACCTGCTGCACCAAAGTACCGGCAACTACAGTAAGTATCGGCACAATCATGTTGTCTTTAAAGAATTTCGGTTCCAAAAGGCCAATGATCCAACCCACCAGCCCATTGGTCAGGGCAGCCATGCCCAGGAAATACCCCGTCAATAAATCCGTGATCATCCCTCCGATGATTCCTGCCCCGGCCCCGAGCTTGGGCCCGCGATGCAAAGCCACGCCGATGGTGATAACGGTAATTAGGTCGGGGCGAAAGGGGCCAAACCAGGTGGGAAACACCGTCATCTGCAGCAGTACAGCCACCAAGGACAAGAGAAGATAACTACCAAACCACATGGTACTCCCCCTACCATCTTGACTTGTCCAGGGTCTAGTGTTCAATTTCCTCCTCGTCCCCTTCATCGGTAGATAGCAAGACAAATACCACATCTAAACGACTAAAATCAACTCCTGGCTCTAAAACGCCGGTCTTATTGTCACCATAGGGATCAGCGGTCACATCGACTACAGTGCCCAGGAGAAGTCCCCCAGGGAAAATCCGACTGTTTCCGGAGGTAACTACCTGGTCTCCCTCCTGCAGTTGGGAATCCCGGACTAGGGAGCGAACCACGGGGCTTTCCGGTTGGGAGGATTGTCCTGTTACCAAGACCAATTCCCCGTTATCCACCAATCGGCCGCCAATGGAACTGCGGGAGTCCAGCATCAGCATTACCTCCGCGGTCCTGGCGGTGACGTTGCGCACCTGGCCCACTACTCCCTCCGGGGCCACAACGGCCATTCCCGGCCGCACGCCGTCCTTCATGCCCCGATTAATCAAAGCAAAGTTGTGCCAGTTTACCGGCTCTTGTCCCACCACTTCCGCGGCCAGTATCTCATATCGGTGATTGTCCCGGAAGCTGAGGGCCCGGCGCAGAATCATCACCTGGCGCTCATATCCGGCACTAACGGCCAACTGCATCTCCAGCTGCCGGATCTCTTCCTCTAGCTGTCGATTGGCGGCCGCCAGTTGGGACACCTCCGCTAGATTCCCAAAGAAGTTCTCAATGCTTTGGGCCGCCTGGGTCAATCCACGGGCTACGGGCGCGACAAAGTCCCGGAGTAAAGCTTCAACGCCGGTAATTTCTCTGCGGGAATAACTAGTTACGTAAATGGTAGCGGCTATGGTCAAGATCACTACCACAACCGCTACCCATCGCCAACGTTTCAAGTCCCATTTCAAGGGTACCACCTGTATCAGCTGTGAGGTTTACGGTCAATTAGCCCAGTCGTTTCTGGGTAATCAACACACGTTGCAGGACATTAAAATGCTCCAGGGCGGTGCCTGTCCCGATGACCACCGCGGTTAACGGATCTTCCGCCAAATACACCGGCATGCCGGTCTCATCGGACAGCAACCGATCCAAACCAGACAACAACGCGCCTCCTCCGGCCATCACGATACCCTTGTCCATAATGTCGGCAGCCAACTCCGGGGGCGTTCGCTCCAAAGTCACCTTGACCGCTTCTACTATCGACGCAATGGGTTCCGCCAAGGCCTCATGGATTTCCTTGGCCGTTACAGCAACGGTCTTGGGCAATCCGGTCACCAGGTCTCGACCGCGGACCTCTTTATGCACACCATCTTCGGCCTCCGCGGGATGGGCGGTACCCACCTCGTGCTTGATGTCTTCGGCGGTTCGCTCACCGATGAGCAAATTGTATGTACGCCGCACATGCTGGACGATGGCTTCATCCATGTCGTCTCCGCCGATCCGAATTGAGCGATGGGACACTATTCCACCCAAGGAAATTACCGCCACCTCGGTGGTGCCGCCACCGATATCAACAATCATATTTCCCGTGGGCTCCTGCACAGGAAGTCCCGCTCCAATGGCCGCGGCCATTGGTTCTTCAATCAGCCGTGCATCCTTTGCTCCCGCAGACAGTGTCGCGTCAATCACCGCGCGTTTCTCCACTTCCGTCACCCCAGAGGGTACTGCCACCACCACTCGGGGCCGAAAGATGCCCCGCTTGCGGCTGGCCAGCCCAATGAAGTGCCGAAGCATTCGCTCCGTGACATCGAAGTCGGCGATGACTCCGTCCTTCATCGGCCGCACCGCGACAATATTGCCGGGAGTACGACCGACCATTCGTTTTGCTTCATTACCCACCGCCAGAATCTCGTTGCTATCCCGCTCAATAGCCACTACCGACGGCTCCTGCAGTACAATTCCCTTGCCCTTCACGTATACCAAAGAGTTAGCAGTCCCCAGGTCAATTCCCATATCTTTGGAGAGCCCAAACATTGCCTTCGCCCCTTCTCCGGTCTATAGTGGGCTATCCGACCCCACCCTGATCAAACCTCGTTCACTTAAACTAATGAAGCAATTGTCACCGATAATAATATGATCCAAGACGTTAATCCCCAACAACCGGCCCGCGGCAACGATCCGGCGGGTCACCTCCAAGTCCTCGGAACTAGGTTCGGGATCACCGCTGGGATGATTGTGGACCAGGATCACCGCGCAACAACTGCGACGGATACATTCTTTGAACAATTCTCGGGGATGAACGATAGAAGAATTGAGATTGCCAATGGAAATGACGGGAGTGTCAATCACTCTGTGTTTAGTATCCAGTAAGATGATGCGGAAATACTCTCGATCTAGATGTTTCATCTCCATCATCAGGAGATCTGCGGCATCCCGTGGCGAGCGCACCTGTGGACCCGAACCTCGACTGGCCTCCGCCAAGCGAAAACTCAACTCCGCCGCCGCCAAAAGGACGCATGCCTTGGCTGGGCCCACACCCTTAATCTGCTGCAGCTCCTCCACGGTCATATCGACCAATCCCGTTAGTCCTCTAGCTTGTACCAGTATCTTTTCTGCCAATTGTAGTGCACTTTCGCTGGCTGTTCCCGTTCCCAACAGCAACGCCAACAATTCTCGATTAGATAGTGCCGCCGCACCATACTTCAACAACTTCTCCCGTGGTCTTTCCGATTCAGGTAAATCACGAATTAATAGAGTGGACACTTACCAGCCCTCCAGCCTAACATCGGGCATGGCTGGTGTCGGCTTACCACTGTCTCCAAGGGGGCAATCCCAGTTCGTTGAGCCTCTGGCACAAACTCCCGAGGGGTAGACCTACCACATTGAAATAGCATCCCTCGACACCCGATACGAAGGCAGCAGCTCGACCCTGAATCCCATAGGCACCGGCCTTGTCATAGGGTTCGCCGGTCTTGACGTAGGCCGCAATCTCAGCCGGAGTCAGATCCCGGAAGGTAACCCGAGTGGTTTCCGCCCAGACCGACGTGGTCTGCACCACTCCTTGCTCGGCTGCCAACAGGCATACCCCGGTGACCACCTCATGGGTCTGTCCCTGAAGGGTCTGCAGCATTCCAATCGCTTCTCCTTCGTCCCCTGGCTTTCCCAGCATTTGCCCCTGGAAAGCCACCACGGTATCGGCGGCCAAGACCAAACACCGGGGGCTTGTCCCTTGACTCCAATCGTACCGAGCCACAACATCCTTAGCCTTGAGCTGGGCTAGTTCCATCGTCAGCGACGCCGGAGCAGAGGCAGAGACTCTGCTTTCATCCACCTGAGGGACGAGGATCCGCGCCTTCAGTCCAATTTGCTCCAATAGTTCCTTCCTGCGTGGTGAGGCAGACGCCAAAATTAGCTCCACAAACGAACCTCCCAAATACTTCTTAGTCTCTTTCTGCAGATAGCGGGCAAACTCCTTCGTTAAGAGCAGAAACCCAGGGCAAATAGAAGGGGCGCGAAGGGAAGGCCGCACTCCCCCTCGCGCCCGGTGTTTACCCCGTCAATTTAGTCCTTACTCTGCTGACAAGAAATTCTCCGCCATACTCAAGTAGCGCTCACCGGTATCCGGCAAAATCGCCAGTACCCTCTTGCCTGCCCCCAGCTTCTTGGCCACCTGCAAAGCGGCAACCACAGCAGCTCCACTGGAAACACCGACTAAAATCCCCTCTTCCCGAGCCAAGCGACCCGCGGCCTGGAAGGCGTCGTTATCCTCGACGGTGACAATCTCATCGAGAACCTCGGTGTCTAGAACCTGAGGCACAAAGCCTGCTCCGATGCCCTGAATCCTGTGGGAACCTGGCTGTCCTCCAGAAAGAACTGGAGAGTTTACCGGTTCCACGGCCACGATCTTTACTTCAGGCAACCTTTCCTTCAAAACCTTGCCGACACCGGTAACCGTTCCCCCAGTCCCAATCCCGGAGACAAAGGCATCCAGTTGTCCCTCCATCTGCTCCCAAACTTCCGCGGCAGTGGTTTGGAGATGAATTTCTGGGTTGGCGGGATTTTCAAACTGCTGGGGCATAAAGTAACCAGGATTACTTTCGACCAACTCCATCGCCTTGGCGATGGCTCCCTTCATCCCCTCGGTCCCAGGGGTCAGCACCAACTCAGCGCCATACATCTGCAGCAGCCGACGCCGTTCAATGCTCATGGTATCGGGCATCACCAAGATGCACCGATATCCCTTGGCCGCGGCCACCATTGCCAGTCCTACCCCGGTATTGCCGCTGGTTGGCTCGACGATGGTACCTCCGGGCTTCAAGGCTCCCGCTTCTTCTGCCCTTTTCACCATGTTGGCTGCGATGCGGTCCTTGACACTACCGCCGGGATTAAAGGACTCTAGCTTTACCCAAACTTCCGCGGAACCCTCGGGAACAACTCTATTTAGTTTGACCACCGGCGTTTGTCCGATTAGACTCACGATGCTATCGGCTTTCCTAGCCATAACCATAACCCCCAAATCATCGGTTGGTCTCAACCAACGGGTTCAATCTCTGGTATTCCACTCGGAATTCTCGGATTTAGTTTACCAAAACAGTAAAGCTCTGTCAACAACGGGATTCTTTGCCTAGACTAACCTTTACTGACAGCCAGAAGCTGTTCCGCCTGCATTGCCGCCACCGCTCCGTCGGCCACGGCGGTTACGATCTGGCGGAGGGGCTTGGTGCGCACATCACCGGCGGCGAATATGCCGGGAACCGATGTGACGCAATCCTCACCGGCCTGAATGAATCCCATCCCATCCAGTTCCACCAACCCATTCAGGAAACTGACGTTGGGATTCTGGCCAATGTAAACAAAGACTCCATCGATATCCAGGTTAGTAATTTCGTTGGTTTTCACATTCCGCAGGACAACGCCATTGACGGTCTTGTTCCCCTGAATTGCTTCCACCACCGAGTTCCAGATGAACTGCATTTTTTCATTGTCCCTGGCCCGCTGCTGCAGTACCGGACTGGCCCGCAGCTCATCCCGGCGGTGAACGATGGTGACGGATTTGGCAAACCTGGTCAGGAACAGTCCTTCCTCTACAGCGGAGTCTCCTCCACCGACGACAATCAGTCGCTTGTCGCGGAAAAAGGCGCCATCGCAGGTGGCGCAATAGGACACCCCTCGTCCCTGGAACTCTTCCTCCCCGGGAACTCCCAGCTTCCGAGGGGTGGAGCCGGACGCGACAATCACCGTTCGGGCCAGGATCGGTTCGTTCCCTTCACCCATATCCAAAGTAAAACCCGTTTCCAAGGAACCGGAGATGCCTTGGACCTGCCCAAATTCAATCTCAGCGCCCCACTCCCTGGCCTGGGCCTCCATCTTCTGGGAAATCGTTGGGCCATCCACTACTCCCAGCCCCGGGTAGTTTTCCACCACCGCGGTGGTAAACATCTGTCCCCCGGTACCCATTCCTTCGATTACCCTTACCGAAAGCAAAGCTCTGCCGGCATACAAAGCCGCGGTTAACCCCGCCGGTCCGCCGCCAATTACCGCGACGTCTACGGGATTGGCTGTCTTATCAGTCATCGCCACTTGCGCCTCCCATATCAACCACTAATTCTAGTGTGTCCACTTTAAGTGAGTAAATTTGGCTTCCCGCCTTGGATCACCAGGAACTACTTGCGGGATGAAGCCTTTATTTTTCTTTGCCTTACCACCCTTTTTTCCCTTTCCCCCGGTAGAGTAAACTCGTCATCGGGCGCCGGGGGCCCCATCAAGGACTAATAGTAGCTGCGAACCAGGTGAGCACCGGGATAGTAATACAGAAGAATATCATCGTACTTGTACCCCGCTGCCGCCAGACCATCCGCGCCATATTGGGACAGTCCAACGCCATGACCATTGCCTCGCAAATGAAAGATCACGCCCTGGGGGTTAGGTTCCAGAGTAAACCACGCCGACCGAAGTCCCAGCCGCTCCCGCACCTGGCGGGAGTTAAACCGGTGTTCCCCCAATACCAAAGCCTTGGTGCGACCATTGGGATAGGCCTCCACCCTGGGAACAACCTTGCCCTGAGCCAACTCCTGGGGAGCAAGGGCTAATCCCAGCCCATCGGTCAGCTGCTGCCAGGAAATAAACACCTCGGTGCGCCAATAGGGTGAGTGCTCCTCCCAGGGGCTGGGTACCGACCGCAGGTAGGGCACCGCGGTGGAGTAGTAATCCTCGGAATTGGCGGTCACTCCGCCACTGGTGGAATGATACAAGGCATCAATCAGCTGGCCGTTGTAGGTGAGTACCTGTCCCCGGGTCGAGGTTACCGCCAAGCGAATCTTGGGCCAGGCGACGAGGAATTTGGCCATCCCCCAAGTGGCCCGCAGTTGTTCCACTGATCGATAGGCCTGGGACACCCTGTGATCCGAGGAGACGTGGGCATTGGTGCCGGGAAGGGTTTGTTTGGCGATGATCCGCTGCAGAGCATAGGTACGGGCGGTAACGGCACCGGCCTTGAGGGCCTCTAGGCCAAAGGTTGCCGGCATCTCCGCTGCCAGGACTCCGGCCACATACTCCTCCAGGGAAAGACTGATCTCTTTCCCGATGTCGGCCTGCAGCAGAGTAATTTTCCATTCATTTCCCCGAGAGAAATAGTCCATGAAGCTGACGGCCACAAACACCCCGGCCAGGACCAAAGCAAGGAGCACTCCGACCGTCAGTCTGCGGTGTCCAAACCGACGACGACTATAGATAAAGCGATAGAAACGATAGCGATAATACCGGAGTGACAACAAGATTAATCCCCCCATAGCACTCATGATATGGGGGGAGAGGTCTACTCAGAACTGCAATTGCTGGGATTGCCACCCAAGCCTCGAAACTAGGCAGCCTTGCTCAAGAGCCTTTCCTGATCGACAAACAGCCATCCCAGCACCCCGGCCACGCCGGTAATCGCGGCAGCAGCGGCAAACAACCAAGGGCTATCAAAGCCAATCAGACCAAAGGCCGGTGGCCCCACGGCAACCCCGGTAAACCGCACCGTTCCGTACAAAGCGGTGATAATCCCCCGCTCCTCAGGGTCAGCGGAGCCGGTTATCAAGGTGTTCAACGGCGGCAGTACCATGCCAATTCCCAGGCCGGCGATCACCACAACGGCAAAGAAGTACCAGGGGCTGTCAAAGATGGGAATGGTAAACAAGGCCGCGGCGGTCAAGGCCATCCCCAGTACAATGGTCGCCTTGAGTAAGTGCTTTCGCCTTTGCAGCCAGATTCCACCAAAGAAGGAGGTGGCGGCCATCACCGTGACCGGGACAGCAATGGCAAAACCCTTGCGCAGGTTATACAAATGAAACTTTTGCTCCAGGACATCGGAGAGGTAACTGAGCAGTCCAAAGAGCATTCCCAAAGCAACAAATCCCACCACAAAGGTTACCGCCAAGGACAGTCCCTTTTCCTTGATGATTTCCTTCACCGAAGAAAAATACTGGGCGGTGCTTTTCCCTTCTCCTCCGGGATTGGATTCCTTCACCGCCAACAGGACCAATACGGCCACGGGGATGGAGAAAATCCCGTAGACAAAAAAGGGTAAGTACCAACTGATGGCCATGGCCGCCGAACCTAAAATGGGACTGACTACTTTCCCCAGGCCGTTGCTGGCTTCCAGCGCCCCTAGAGTTCTGGGCATATTCTCCCGGCCGTACAAATCCCCGGCCAGGGCCATGGCCAACTGATAGGTCCCGCCGGCACCGGCACCTTGAATGATTCGCCCTGCGATAATCACCTTGTAGGGATCCCGTAACCACAGTGAGGCAAGTCCGGCCACCAGACCCCCCAAGCCATAGACCACCAGGGCAGGCACAATGATCTTCTTGCGGCCAATCCGGTCAGACAAGAACCCTGCGAAGGGAATCAACAGGCCTGCCGGCAAAGAAAAGGCCGTTACCAACAGACCCACTTGAAACTGTGATAAAGACAAAGCCGATTCTATCTTGGGAAACACTGGGATCAACATGGAGTTTCCCAAGACCATGACAAACGGTACCAGGCACAGGGCGACAAAGGCCAAGGACCAGAGGTTGACCCTGCCGGGACCTGCCCCGCCCTGCCCAGCGCCGGACTTCACTACCCTACCCACTTCGCCGCTGACTCGGTCTCCTGGACCACTTCTAATGGACACAGTTCTACCCCTTTACATTACTTGACAATGTCGTACCCGGCGCCGGCAATGGCCCCTTCGATGGCCTCGGTATCCACCTGTTCGGCGTTGTACTCCACCGTCACCGTTTGTTTGTCTAGGTCTACCTCAATCCTGTCGATACCATGGAGTTTGCCGACATTGTCCTTAATGGCCTGAACACAATGTTGACAGGACATGCCATCCACCCGAAACTCCTGGCGTCTTGGTAGAGCCATACTCTCTCCTCCCTTCCCTGGCAGCTCAAGTGCTAGCAAGGCTAGTATTCCCTCATCCCACCAGGGTTAACGAATAAATCCTAGGCACCGGTCCTTGCTTTTTACCAGGGAAGGAAAAGTTTCCGGGGTACCGAACTGCTTAGGCAATACCGACAGCTGCTAACGACAAGGAGGCGAACCCGTGGCAACCTTTGGTGGAAAAGAGTACACAAGGGAGCAACTGCTGGAATACGTCGGCTCCATGGATCAAATCGCACCCATCGAAGCCAAGACCTACATCGATGGTAAAGCCAAGGGCGTGAGAACCGTCGAGCTTGACAACGGCAGTGGCTTATCCTTGGAAGTGCTGGTGGACCGCTGTCTAGATTTGGGGGCCGTCCGTTACTGCGGCCAGTCCCTCAATTGGTTGTCGGCGGTGGGAGTAACCCACCCCGCCTACTATGACAACACTGAACGACGCTGGCTGCGCACCTTCGGTGGTGGTTTCTTGGCCACCTGTGGACTGACCACCGCGGGAGCGGCGGCTAGCGACGAAGGCGAAGCCCTGGGAATGCATGGGCGCATCGGTAATACGCCCGGGGAAAGGGTGAGCTACCGGGGCTATTGGAAAGGGGACGATTACTACCTGGAATGTCGTGGAATAGTGAGGGAAACAGAGGTTTTCGCCGCCAATCTGACCTTAGAGCGACGCATTGCGATGAAATTGGGAGAGCCGGCCTTCTGGGTGGAGGATAAAGTGACCAATGCCGGATACCAAACCACACCCCTGATGCTTTTGTATCACATTAATTTGGGATTTCCCCTCATCGGTCCCGACACCCGACTGGTAACCCCTGCCCAAAAAATCCTTCCCCGGGACGATATCGCCGCCCCGGGCATCGACACCTACGCCGAGTTTACCCCACCGATTCCCGGTTATCAGGAGCAGGTTTTCTACCATGAAATGAACCCCAGCGACGGTCCTGTCACGGTTAAGGTGATTAACCCCAGCCTCAATGGATGGTCGGGTATGGCCCTCCATTACAACACAGCCCAATTGCCGAAGTTTACTCAATGGAAGATGACCGCCCAAGGAGAATACGTCCTGGGTCTGGAGCCTGCCAACTGCTGGGTCGAAGGGCGAGCCAAAGAACGGGAGCGGGGGACGCTGCAGTTTCTCGAGCCAGGGGAGTCCCGCTGTTACCACCTCAAGGTGGAAATTTTACCCTAGATCAAAAAAGACGGTTGAGACCCCTTCCCAACCGTCCTTTGCTCTCTTGCCTGAGCACTATACTCTTAGCAATGTCCTACATCTCTTTGTTCGTTAGTTCGTAGTCTGTACCACCAGCACCGGATACCCCTTAGCCTTGAGAGTCTCCGAGAGCGCTTCGGCATTGGACCTTTGCGCAAAGGCTCCCACCTGAACTCGGAAGGGGCCAGTCCCAGCGATAGTGGTGGGCAGTCCCTCTTCTTCCTTCAGACGCTGAGCCAGAGCTTCAGCATTGGAGCGCACCGAAAAGGCTCCCACTTGAACGCGATACAACACACTAGGTGCCGCTGCCGGCTCCGACCGAGTCGATTGACTGGTCCTTTGTGGACTCGGTGTACTAGCCGGCTGGGGGGCTGGCGATTCTTGAGCTACCCTGTCACCATTGACGGTGACAGACCGAACCTGACGCGCGGCAGGAGGACCGGTCAGCATCTCCACAGCATAGGAGCCCACCAGGTAACCGAGAAAAGTACCAACGGCCGCGGTGGCAACCACTCCTCCAATCACGAAAAACAGTTCACTGGCTTTTGAGCCTTTCCCAGCCTTTGCCACATCCTCACCCCCACATCGTCAAAATTCGGCTCAGCGGGAAGTATTCCTTCTCCCGTTGCCGGGATCTGGATCAAGATTTCCCAACAATTCCTTCACCGCTCCCACCAGATACAAGGAACCACAGACGCAGAGCAACCCTCCTGGGGGCAGAATTTCCAAGGCCGTCGTCAGGGCAGTTTTCGGCTCCTGGGCTAGATAAACATCAACACCCTGTCCTTGACAGACATCGGCAATGGTCTGCATCGGCACCGCAGGAGTACGGGAATGACCCACCTCGGTCACCACAAAGGAGACCCCGGGGCGAATCAGGGCCTGGACCATATCGGCCACCGGCTTCTTCCCCGTCAAACCAAAGAGATAGACGATGGGAAGCTTAGGCCAGCGTTGATCCAGGGTTCTTTTCAAGGAGTGAGCCCCATCGAGATTGTGGGCCCCATCGAGCACTATGGTGGGACTGGTGCGAATCACTTCCATCCGTCCCGGCCAACTTACCCGCTCCAGACCCTGTCGCAATGCGCCCTCTGGGACGGGCAGACCCAGGTCACCGACGACAGAGATCACCGCCTTGGCCAGAGCGCAGTTGGCCACTTGATACACCCCTTGCAGGGGCAGCCTGATGGTAAATCCATCCTGCCAAGATAGCTCCATCCCCGAGTCCAGCAATTGGTACTCCGGCAGAACCTCCCGGGAAACATGAATCAGAGGTGAGCCTTTTGCCGCCGCCTCCTGGCCGATCACGGCCAGTACCCCGTCGTCTTGGGGACCAACTATCACCGGTCGACGGGGACGAATAATGCCGGCCTTTTCCCGAGCGATCTTGGCTAGGCTGTCGCCTAAGACTTCCCCATGGTCCCAAGCAATATGGGTGATCACCGACACCAGACAATCCCCGATGTTGGTGGCATCTAGACGGCCTCCCAATCCCGTTTCGACAATCGCCACATCCACTTCCTTGGCCGCCAGATACTCAAAGGCCAGCAGGGTAGTGACTTCAAAAAAGGTCATCGGGTCATCGGCGGTCGCAACGGCCTTGGCCACCTCAATAACCCTGCGGCCATACTCCTCGATTTCACCATCGGTAATGCACTGACCATCGATGCGAATTCGCTCATTGAACCGCACCAAGTGGGGTGAGGTGTATAGGCCCGTGCGATAGCCCGCGGCCTGGAGCACCGAAGCCAACATGGCACAGGTAGAGCCCTTTCCATTGGTCCCGGCAACGTGAATCACCTTGAGCCGGTCCTGGGGATTGCCCAAGAGGGCCAAGGCTTTGGTCATACGAAGCAGGCCAGGTTTGGAACCAAACCTGGCCAAGGAATCTAGATACTGCTTAACCCCCACCATCGTCCTCTACTCCTGTAACTCTGCCAGGCGAGCTCGAATGCGCTCCTCCTGCTCCAAGAGAGCTGCCAATTTGGCTCGCTCTTTGTCTACCACGGCTTCGGGAGCCTTGTTAACAAAGCCTTCGTTGGCCAGTTTGCCCTGGGAGCGGCTAATCTCCTGCTGGGTTTTCTCCAATTCCCCTTGCAGCCGCTGAATCTCCTGCTCCAAATCCACCAAATCCGCTAGAGGCAAGTAGATCTCAATTCCCGCGGCAATAGCCGTCACCACCTTTTCGGGCTTATCGGCCTCTAGGCCAGCTACCGTCAGTTCGCTGATCTTGCCCAGGGTCTTCAGGTACTCCTCACTATCTGTTACCAACTGCTGCTTCTCCGGTGAGGCATGAACGATGGCGGTAATGGTCTTACCGGGAGCCACTTGGTTCTCCGCCCGCACATTGCGGATAGCCCGAATCAGCTCCATGACGGTCTCCATGTCCTGCTCTGCCTGGGGATCATCCCATTGCTCGTCGGCCTTGGGCCAGGAAGCCAACATGATGGTCTCTCCCTGGTGGGGCAGCTGCTGCCAAATTTCCTCCGTCAGGAAGGGCATGTAGGGATGCAGCAACTCCAAGGTTCCCCGCAGGACCGACCACAACACGTATTGACTAGTTGCCTTGGCGCCATCACCGAACCTTCCGTACAACCGAGGCTTAACCAGCTCGATGTACCAGTCGCAGAATTCGCTCCAGATGAAGTCATACAGCTCCCTGGCGGCTTCCCCTAGTTCGTAGCGGGTTAATCTGCGGGTCACTTCCCGAATCACCGTCTGATACCGACTGAGAATCCATCGATCCGGCAAACTCAACTCCAAGGCCTCAAGGTCTGCTGCCTCGGGATCGAAGTCCGTGAGATTCATCAGTGCGAAGCGGCTGGCATTCCAAATCTTATTGGCGAAGTTCCGACTGGCCTCCACCTTCTCCGGCTCATACCGGGTATCATTTCCCGGCGAGGTACCGGTAACCAGGGTAAACCGGAGAGCATCGGCCCCATATTCCTCGATCACCTCGATGGGATCGACACCGTTACCCAAGGACTTGCTCATCTTGCGCCCCTGGGCATCCCGGACCAACCCGTGGATGAGAACATCGGGGAAGGGAACCTCACCCATAAACTCAATTCCGGTAAAGATCATCCGCGCTACCCAGAAATAAATGATGTCAAATCCGGTGACCAACACCGAAGTAGGATAAAAATGCTCTAACTCCGGAGTTTGCTCCGGCCATCCCATGGTGGAGAAGGGCCAAAGGGCCGAGCTAAACCAGGTGTCCAAGCCGTCGGGATCCTGCTCTAGATTCTGGCTGCCGCACTTGGAACAGCTGGTGGGGTCCTCTTTAGCCACGATTACCTCGTCACAATCCTGGCAGTACCACACGGGAATCCGGTGTCCCCACCACAACTGCCGGGAAATACACCAATCCCTGATGTTTTCCATCCAGTGGAGATAGTTCTTGGCAAAGCGCTCGGGAACAAAGCGAACTTTACCCTGCTCTACCGCCTCGATGGCCGGCTTGGCTAGGGGTTTCATCTTCACAAACCATTGTTTGGAAACCAAGGGTTCCACGGTGGTCCCACAGCGCTGGCACCCACCCACCGCGTGTTGGTGTTCCTCCACCTTCTCCAAAAGGCCCAGCTCCGTCAAGTCTTGGACCACTGCCCGACGGGCTTCGTAGCGATCCATTCCTGCGTACTTGCCGCCGGCCTCCGTGATGGATCCATCTTCTCCAATGACCATGATGATTTCCAGTCCATGGCGCATTCCCACCTCAAAGTCGTTGGGGTCATGGCCTGGGGTGATCTTCACCACTCCCGTTCCAAACTCCATGTCGACATAATCGTCGGCAATGATGGGAATTTCCCGGTTCATCAGGGGCAGAATCACCGTTTCCGAGATCAAGTCTTGATAGCGTTCATCCTGGGGATTAACGGCCAACGCGGTATCACCGAGCATCGTTTCCGGTCTCGTGGTCGCAATGGTGATGTACCCCTGTCCATTTTTCAAAGGATACTTGATGTGCCAAATCTTGCCCTGTTGCTCCTCATGCTCCACTTCCACATCGGACAGGGCGGTATTGCAGCGAGGGCACCAATTAATAATGTAGCTGCCTTGATAAATCAAGCCCTTGTTGTACAGCTCCACAAAGACCTCTCGCACCGCTTTACTACAGCCTTCATCCATGGTAAAGCGTTCCCGCTCCCAATCGCAGGAAACCCCCAGAGTCTCCAACTGCTCCCGGATTCGGTTTCCATATTTTTCCTTCCAGGCCCAAACTCTCTCCAAAAATTTTTCTCGACCCAGATCATGACGAGTCAATCCTTCTTCTTCCCGCAGGGCCTCTTCCACCTTGATTTGGGTGGCAATGCCGGCATGGTCGGTACCGGGAATCCAGACGGTGTTATACCCCTGCATCCGTTTCCACCGCACCAAAATATCCTGCATCGTGTTGTCCATGGCATGACCCATGTGGAGTTGGCCCGTCACATTCGGGGGCGGAATCACGATGGAAAAGGGTTCTTTGCTCTTATCTACCTCGGCATGAAAATACCCCTTCTCCTTCCAGTGATTGTACCATTTTTCTTCCACGGCCTTGGGATCAAAGACCGTCGGTAAACCCTGGGTCTGTGTTTGCTTGGCCACGTTGTCCAACCCCTTTCTCTATCCCTTTCCTCTCTCTTCAGTCCGGTCCCCACTACCCTCAAGCAGTGTAGCCCAAGAAAAGCGCGTACTCTCCGTTCCATGTTGCCCGGAAATCCAATAAAACAAAAAAGCTCCTCTCGCCAAAAGGACGAAAGCAGCTTCCGCGTTACCACCTTAATTCCCGACACAATCCCAGTGTACCGGGCCCTCATTTAGCTATAACGGGCTCTCCCGGCCGGCCTTACTCGTTACTGCTCTGCTTCGGGCAAAGCCATACTTTCGGGACGGCGACTCCGGGGCGACCTTCGGCGATTCTTGACTTAGGAAACCTTTCAGCCGGTGGATTTCCCTCTCTGGCAAGTAGAATCTCGCCTACTCCTCCCCATCATGGTCCTGCTCTTGTTGATGTATACAATTAATATACGTTGATGGGCAGCACTTGTCAAGACCAGGGCTAAGGGCTTGGGTGTGCCTTGGTTGTCACCGGTTACTGCCGGCGGCAGCAACAATATCGTAACAATTTTATGGTATTCTATAATTGACTATGCTTGCCCATAATCAACCTCGTTTTGAAAGGAGAGGTCCTGTGGCTGAGTTAATTTTAGTGGTGGACGATGAGGAATCGATCCGCGAACTTATCAGGTTTAATTTGGAAAAAGAAGGTTACACCGCTGTGATGGCGGAGGATGGTCCGGAAGCCTTAGAGATCTTTCGGGTCAACCAGCCGGATTTGGTGCTTCTAGATATTATGCTGCCCACCATGGATGGCTGGGAAGTCTGTAAAGCCATCCGCAAGGAGTCCAACACCCCGATTATCATGCTAACGGCCAAGGGTGATGAATCTGAGCGGGTTTCTGGGTTGGAAATGGGAGCCGACGATTACATCACCAAACCCTTCAGTCCCAAGGAGCTGATGGCTCGCATCAAGGCGGTACTCCGCCGTGCCTATCCTATGGAGGAGACTACCCAGGTTCGCCTCGACGAGCTGGTCATCGATATTGACCGCCACGAGGTCACCGAGTCCGGAAGACCCATCGCCCTCACGCCCAAGGAGTTTGAACTCCTGTTACTCTTGGTCAAGAACCAAGGCAAGGTTCTCAGCCGGGATATGCTGCTGGAGACGGTGTGGGGCTATGATTACGGTGGTGAAACCCGGACCGTTGACGTTCATATCCGCCGCTTGCGGCAGAAACTGAACGACGATCCCACCAATCCCCGTTACATTCACACGGTGCATGGGGTTGGTTACAAGGTTGAGGGTCGCAGATGAGTCTAAAAGATCCGGTACTGGCGCGGATTTTAGCTATTCTCGCCGGTGTAAACGCTATTGGATTAGCCGTGGCCCGATATGTCCTTCCCCAATTAGTGCCAGAGTTTGTTCCCAGCGCGGCTATCCTGTCTGTATTGTTGGTAGTTTCTTTGGGAATTGTGTTGTACTTTGTCCGCCGGGAGCTATCCCTCACCTTCGAAGAACTCCTGGGCAGCATTCGCCGCATTGCCGCTGGGAACTTCGATATGAAGGTGAGGCTCGCGCCTAATACCAGCCATAGCCTACAGTTGCTGGCCGATGCCCTTAACGACATGACCAGCCAGTATCGAGAAGCTATGGCGGAGGCGGAAGCCAATCGGATCAAGCTCAGTGGGATCACAGCGACGATGATCGACGGACTGATTATCGTTGATCAGGAACTGCGAATTATTCTGAGCAATCCCGCGGCCCGCAGTCTCCTGGGCGTCGATCCCGATGTCGATTTGGAAGGACAGGATTTACTGAGCATTGTCCGCAATTACGACCTAATTAAGGCTTTTAACGAGGCCCTGGGAGAAAAGGCGGTTTCGGTACAAGAAGTGAACCTTTTTACCCCCTCCCAGAGAATTATGCGCGCCCACGCGACCCCCATTACCGACGAGCGGGGTAACGCCGTAGGAGTAGCCACCATCCTCCACGATGTGACGGAACTTAAGCGTCTGGAGCAGATGCGGTCAGATTTTGTGGCCAATGTCTCCCATGAGCTGCGGACTCCCTTAACGTCAATTAAAGGGTTTGTGGAAACCCTCAGCGATGGGGCCGCTGAGGATCCCGAGGGCATCGCCCATTTTCTTCCCATTATTGCCCGGGAAACAGACCGTATGGTGGCGATTGTCAATGACCTCTTGAAGCTGTCGAAAATTGAGGCTAGTAACGAAGCCTGGAAACCAGAACCGGTAAACCTAAGACAGGTCTTGGAAAACAGCATTGCCACCTGTGGCCCCCAGGCCACAGCTAAGAACATCACTATCCACAGGGACATTCCCCCGGAGCTCCCGCCGGTGGCCGGCGATGAGCAGATGCTCCATCAGGTCTTTATTAACCTGATCGACAATGGAGTCAAGTACACGGAAGCCGGGGGTAGTGTGTGGGTTAATGTCATCGAGACCACTGCTAAGGAAATTGTGGTGGAAATCGCCGACAATGGAGTCGGGATTGCTGCCAAACACCTTCCTCGAGTTTTCGAGCGGTTCTATCGAGTGGATAAGGGCCGGTCTCGGGGAATGGGAGGTACGGGGCTGGGTCTGGCCATCGTGAAACACATCGTTGAAAGACACAAGGGCACTATTTCGGTGGAAAGCGAACTTGGTGAAGGTACCGCCTTTACAGTGACTCTGCCCAGAGCAGAGTAGGCAGTCTGGGCAAGGCACCGGTATGAGGAGGGACTATGATGCAAGTACAAAGTGAGGTGAAGGTCTCGCGCTCAGAGTCGTTGGTCATTGTTATCGCCGTGGCAGTCTGTTTGGCGGCTATCATTCTGGCTTTACCGACAGCAGGCTCCAGCGGTAATATCCCCTCTCTGAGTGCGGGCAATCTGGAGATACCCATTGCTGGTACCATCACAGTAGCTTTGCTGGTGGTCATCGTGGCCCTACCCCTAGCATTTTTTTCCGCGGTGTGTGTCTTCATGTTGCCCCACACCGCGAAGGAGAAAATGTTTACGGTGTTACTGGTGATTGCGCAATCCCCCCTAACCCTGTGGGGATTTGCCGCTGCCGTTCCCCTGTTGGCCTCAACCAGAATCTGGTCTCCAACAGCCTCGATTGTCTACCTCGCCATTGTTCTTGGCAGTATCAGCTTCCCCAGGTTGACAATTCAGATTTTGGCAAACTTAGAGTCTACTCCAGCAACCTGGCGAGAAACCCTTTTCGGCTTGGGAGGTTCTCGGAGGCAGATATTTCAGATCCTCATCATCCCCAAGGCGCAAAGGGCTACTTTTCGTAACCTTCTTCCCATCATGGCCTTCGCAGCACTGGAAGGAGCTATATCTCTTCTGATCCTCCATTCTCCCGTGACCTTGGCTACCAGCATTTCAGCGGATCTAGTGGGCCGACTCGGGCCTTTGCTGGTATCTCACATTGCCTCCCACAAGGTCCCCCTGTTAATCTTACTGACAATCCATACTGTGACCCAACTTGGGGCTTGTCGCAGACCTCTTTGGGGAGGAGTGGAATAATGCGTCGCTTTGGCAGACCTAATGTTTTGAGAATGTATGTACCAGCCAGCCTTCCGATCCTATTACCCTTTGGCCTTTTCCTATTCTTAATTTTCCGCGCGCTGAGCGTCAGTGGGATGGAAGAGATCCGGCTAGACTGGAATCTGCTGATGGCAATCTTCCAGAGCAGTCTCTTCACCGCCTTTAGTCTAGCCCTGATCGCAACGGTGATCTTCCTGGGGGTAGTAGTAATCAGCGCTAGCCTATCAAATCGGTGGTTTCGTCGCAGTCGGCGGCTGATTGCGGCCATTGCTGCCATCCCGCCAATTCTCCTCATTCCCGTCGGCGGACTAATCCTGCAGCGCACCAACCACCCCACCGGTACCGCCTTGGCCTTAGTGGTCATCGCCAACGGCAGCTGGTTTGCCCATTACTCTTTGAACCGAATGGCTGCCACAAGACAGGTCACCTGGCAGGCAATGCAGGGTTTAGGGGCCACCCGCTGGCAGATTGTGCGCATCATCTATTGGAAGCAGGCGCTCCACCATACCTTGGACCTGGTTCCCTTTCTCACCACCAGGATCCTGGGGCAGGTTCTGTTGATTGGCATCTTTGCCCCCCATTGGATGTTCCCCCCGGCCCAACTGTGGATGGGGTGGGCGGCAGCATCGGGTACTCCCACCGCTTTACAGATCACTACGGTGGAACTCCTGTTGCTGCTGGGCATGAGTATGATCATTAACCATATCGCCTATCGCTTATCTCGTCGCAGCTGGGAGGTCTACACCGGCCCAGGACATTTCTTCACTATTTGGAGTGACCAATGTGAGTGAACTACGCTGTCAAGATTTTACCGTTGTCCAGAACGGAAGAACCTTGTTTTCCAATGTTACCATAGACTTTCCCGACCAGCAGGTCACGGGCCTCTTGGGGGATCGTAACTCTGGGATCCTTGCCCTGTTGCGGGCCTTGAATCGTATGTTAGAGCTAGACGGCCCCATCGACGTATCGGGACAGGTCTTCTACAAAGGCCAGAAGGTCTACTCCCGCAAGACCAAACCCCAGGAAATTCGCAAGATGGTGGTAACCATCCCATCCAACCCCCTGCCCCTGCCGGGGTCCATCTACGATCATGTGGCCACGGGCCTGCGGATTCGACGATGGTCCCGCCCGGTGGCCATGGCCGACCGGGTAGAGCAAGCCCTGGAGGCCGTCGACCTATGGGAGGAGCTGGGACCCAGGCTCAGTGAACCTGCTGCCAGCGTCTGTCCTGCCCAAATACCCCGACTGGCCCTAGCCTCCGCCCTGGCCGTTAGCCCCACCCACATCCTGTGGGCAGAACCAGGAGGAGGACTAGATCCCGTGGAGACGGACCTGCTGGATAAGGCCCTGCGCCGTGCCTCCAGTAAGTGTACAGTCATCATTGCCACCAATCAGGTAAGGCAACTGGCTCGACTGACGGATGTCACGATCTTTATGCACCGGGGGCAAGTGGTGGAAATCAGCCCCACCGCCCAGGTGCTGGAGCGACCGGCCAATAGCGCCACGGAAAGGTTTATAACCGAACACTATAACGATTGAGCCCCTGTTGCATGGAAGGTGATGACAGTGCCCCGTGAAGCTTTGGATGCAGCCCTGCGCCGCATCGAACAATCGCTGTTGACCATGGGCGGCCTCGTGGAAAAAAGCCTCCACAGTGCCGTCCGCTCGTTGCTGGAACAGGATCTTAACTTGGCTCGGCAGGTTGTCGAGGATGACGATATCATTGATGAGTTAGAAGTAGAGTTGGAAAGGCAAGGTCTGCAGGTTATTGCGATGTTTCAACCGGTAGCCCGGGATCTGCGCCGGATTTACTGCATCCTGCGGTCGATTCGGGATTTAGAGCGGATGGGAGACCTGGCCTCCAACATTGCGGAAACCACCATCCAAATCGGTGATTCACCGCTGATCAAGCCCTTGATCGACATTCCCCACATCGCCAAACACATCGAGATCATGGTCCAGGCTTGCCTGGATTCCTTCGTCCATCAAGATGCCGCTAAGGCTCGGGAAGTATTGCTGATGGATCACAGCGTCGATGAGACCTATCATTTTCTCCATGAAGAACTGCTGGGCTTTGTTGCCGAGGGCGGAGACAGCAATCGAGCCACGCAAGCAGTTACTCTGCTCTTCGTGGCCCGATTCTTAGAGCGCATTGGCGATCATGCAACTAACATCGCCGAAAGCGTAGTTTACTATCTGACAGGGGAAAGGCTGATGCACGCGGATAGCGATGACCTTGAGGTGGGGTCTGCTAATTCCCCGGAATGAGAGGATGTCCAATGTAGGGTAGCTACGGAGTTCTCTCTCCTTGTCGACTCTTGCGGCACTCCGAACAGTAGCCAAAAAACCGGAGACAGTGATCGGTGATGTCAAAATCGGCCTGTTGAGCGATGGCACGTTCCATATCCTCCAGGAGGTCATCGTTGAACTCCTGGATCTTGCCGCAACCAAGACAAATCAAGTGATGATGGTAGTGCTCTTCGACATTATCATTGAATTCAAACCGGGCTTGCCCATCGCCGTACTCCAGCTTGTACACAATCCCCAGTTTCTCGAAGATCTCAAGGGTACGATAGACCGTAGCCAGTCCCAACTCCGGATGAAGCTTTTTCGCCTCCATGAAGATTTTCTCCGCGCTCATATGCTGCGGATTACCTTGCTCTACCAGAACCTGAAGTATCGCTTGGCGCTGCGGGGTGAGACGATGATCGTGATCACTTAACTGCTCTCTGATTCTCGCAAGGGTCTGCTCGTCCAGCTTCACCACCGCCTTCCATGGTATTTGACACAAAGGGTCACAATCTAATCATACGTGCTCTTGCCCCTCCTGTCAAAACCTAAGCGCTTCTCCCTTCCTGCCACCTTTCTAGAGGGCTGACCTCAGCCAGGAGCATCCCCGCCAGAACGAGGCCACAGCCCGCCACTGCCTTCGCACTGAGCACTTCACCGAGGAAGATCCTGGCAAAAATCGTGGCAAAAACCGGTTCCATGGCAAGGATAATGCCCACTCTAGTGGGTGAAGTATATTTTTGTGACCAAATCTGTACCGCTAAAGACAGGGCCGTAGCCAAGACCGCCAGATACAGCAGCCCAAGGATCAGCGATGCTCCCCACTCTATCGGCGGCGATTCCGTCACTCCGGCGAAAATCATGCCTGCCACCGCCACGGTACCGATTTGCACCCAGGCGAGAAGCAGCGAATCCATCTGGGGAGCATACCGGGCCACAATCACTACCTGCAGTGCCCAGAGCACCGCAGAGCCCAAAATCAGTAGATCCCCAATCTCGACGGAAAAACCCGTGGAAAGGTCCAGGCTGAGAAAGGCCAAGCCCGCGGTGGCCAGGACCACTCCCCATACTGCCGAAGGCCGAGGCGGGTTCTTCAACCACAATGCGGAGAGGATGGGGACAAAGACCACCGATAACCCAGTGATAAATCCTCCCTTAGAGGCGCTGGTGTACTGCAGGCCCATGGTCTGGGTTATGTATCCACCCCAAAGCACCAGGCCCAAGAGGGTGCCGATCTTTAGAATGCGCCCATCGAGCCGTCGCAAGCGGGGTAAGCAAAAGACCGTCAAAGCCAAGAATCCCACCAAGAATCTAATTCCCACCAGATAGTGGGGCGTCATCTGCCCAACCAGAAGCTTGATAACCGGAAAGGTCCCGCCCCAGATCACAGTAGATCCCAAGAGGGACAGATCGGCAAGTCTTGCTTTATTCTGCGACAACGAATTCACCTTCTATCTCGCTTTCTATTTCATATCTAGTTTGAGTGCAAAGTTGGCCCTACTTGCCATAACAAGGGAAAAGCCGCCGGCTAGAGATGATCTGTAGCAGGCAGCTTTCACACGTCTTCCAAAGGATTAATTGCTAACTATTCAACCCGCAAGTCCCTGTATTTGGCTACATGAGCTGCTAATCCCCCGTCCTGGAGAATTTGCAGCATCACATCGGGAAGGGGCGAAACGGTCAAGATTTCGTCCTTGGTTAGGTTGTGCACCTTCCCAGCCCCAACGTCCACCAAGAGCTGATCACCGGCATCGATGCGGTCGGTATCACAGATTACCACCGGCAAGCCGACATTAATGGCGTTGCGGAAGAAAATCCGAGCAAAGGATTTGGCCAGGACCGCGCTGACTCCCGCCAATTTGATGATGGTGGGGGCATGCTCCCGACTGGAGCCCAATCCAAAGTTATTCCCCCCGACGACAAAGTCCCCCGGCTGAACCTTCGCCGCAAACTGGGGATCGGCATCCTCCAAGACATGTTTTGCCAGCTCCGGCAGATTGGAGCGCAGGTGAAACAACCGACCGGGAGCGATATGGTCCGTGGAAATATTGTCGCCGAACTTCCAAGCTTTACCGCGCAGCTGCATCGTCTAAGACCTCCTTGGGATGGGTAATCACTCCGGTCAGCGCAGTGGCCGCGGCCACCGCCGGAGAGGCTAGATAGATGTAGGCTGAAGGATTTCCCAACCGACCTTGGAAGTTCCGATTGGAGGTGTTCAGGGAAACCTCTCCATCGCCGAGAATCCCTTCGTGGACCCCAACACAGGGACCACATCCCGGTGCCAGCACCACCGCTCCCGCCTCAACTAATGTAGTGATATACCCAGCAGCTAAACTCTCCAAGAAGACCCGTCTGGAAGCCGGCACTACGATTAACCGTACCTGGGGATGAACCTTCCTCCCGGCTAGAATCTGAGCCGCTACCGCCAAGTCCTCGGTTCTACCATTGGTACAGGATCCGATGAAAACTTGATCCACCTTCACCTCGCCGATGGCGCTAATTGGTTTAGTGTTATCGACGGTGTGGGGTAGGGAAATCATCGGCTCCAGGGTAGAGGCATCGATGTCAATTACCCGCTCGTATTCCGCATCGGGATCCGCGCTGAGGGGACTGTAATCAGCTTCCCGTCCCATCTCTGCCAAGTACCGACGGGTAACCTCGTCGGCTGCGATTAACCCGGCCTTGGCCCCTGCCTCCACAGCCATATTGGACAGGGTGAGGCGCTCCGTCATCGGCATCGCCTCGATGGTCTCCCCGGCAAACTCCAGGGCTTTGTAGGTGGCTCCATCGGCACCGATGAGCCCAATGATGTGCAAAATCAAATCCTTTGCCGTCACCCCTGGCTGCAGCTCACCCTGAACCCGAATCAGAAAGGTCTCGGGAACTCGCATCCAGGTCTTCCCCAAGGCAATACCCACCGCAACATCGGTGGACCCCATCCCGGTGGCAAAGGCTCCCAAGGCCCCCGCCATACAGGTATGGGAATCAGCCCCGATAATCACATCGCCGGGCCGGGCATACTCTTCAGCGACAATCTGATGGCAAACCCCGGCCCCGACGTCGGACAGTACTGCTCCCGTCTTGGCAGCAAACTCCCGCAGCAGGATGTGGTCATTGGAAAGCTCCCGGCGGGGACTAGGTGCGGCATGGTCAATAAACAATATCGTCCGCTCTGGGCAGGCAGCCTGCACCAAACCCATCTTCTCTAACTGCCGAACAGCCAAGGGCCCCGTTCCATCCTGGGTAATGGTCAGATCGACATTGACCACTGCCAGGTCCCCCGCTCTTAAGTGTCTTCCGCTTCGGCGCGACAAGATCTTCTCAGCTAATGTCTGGCCCAAAGACTACTTCCTCCCCCTCTACTTTGCTTAACTGCTGGCGCTGGCCTCCCTCTCCTTGTCTCGCAAATAGTCTTCATAGATATAAACCAGTTCTTTATCAAAGAGGGCCCGTTTTAGTTCAACGGCAGTAGCCCTAACTCTCACCAGCAGTTCATTGGCTTCCTGTTCAGATAACTGAATTCCATACTCGGAGAATTTCATCAACAGTGCCTTGGAACCAGAGTGTTTTCCAATTACGATCTGTCGCTGCAGACCTACTTCTTCCGGGGCAAAAACCTCGTAGGTACTGGCTTCCTTGAGAACCCCATCGGCATGGATCCCCGACTCATGGGCAAACATATTGGTACCAACGATGGCCTTCCACACCGGCAGGGTGCGGCCCGACGCCTGAGCAACATACTCGGCGATTTCTCGGAAGGATTGGGTCTTCAAACCCAGGTCCATCTGGTTAATGTGCTTTAGCGCCATCACCACTTCATCAAGGGCAGCATTACCAGCCCGCTCACCTAGACCATTGACGGTCACACCAACGAATTTCGCTCCGGCTCTAATTCCCGCCAGGGCATTGGCAGTGGCCATGCCAAAGTCGTTGTGGGTATGCATCTCGACATCTAGTCCGGTCTTATCTATTATCTCCTTAACCCGTTGGTAGATGGTAAAGGGCTCCATAATGCCCACGGTATCGCAGTACCGCAGTCGGTCGGCTCCAGCCTGTTTGGCCGCCAGGGCAAATTGGATGAGAAAGTCCATATCAGAACGAGACGCGTCCTCGGCATTGACGGAAACATACAGGCCGTGGGACTTGGCAAACTCCGTTGCCGCTGTCATGTTATCCAGTACCCACTGGCGACTGGTGCGCAGCTTGTGCTGAATGTGGATATCCGAGGTGGAGATGGAGATGGCCACGGCATCCACTCCGCAGCGCAGGGAAGCCTCTACATCCTTCACCACGGCCCGATTCCAGGCCATGATGCTGGCCCGCAAATCGGAGCGGACAATCTCCTTGACTGCCTCGGCTTCATCTCCACCCATGACAGGGATCCCGGCTTCAATCTGATGAACGCCAAGTTCATCCAACAGCTTGGCAATACGGATCTTTTCGGCATTAGAGAAAACTACTCCAGCAGTTTGTTCTCCGTCTCGCAGGGTCGTATCGACTATATACACCGGAGTATTGAAGCGATCGAGTTTACTCATTGTCTCAAGACCTCCCTAAATTAGGTAAGATTGCCAACAGCTGCCGGAACCTCCCAAATTAGTACACAATCTCTGAAAGGGACTATTCTCCAACCCCTTGCGTGATACACACTGGTTCGCTATTGAAGTCAATTTAGCGATCCTGGCCGCAAAACCCTGCCATACGCGATGTATACATGCAAAGGGAGCCAGAGCCGTCGCTTTACCCTTCGAGACCCTTGACTAACAATTCGTTTACCTTCTGGGGATTGGCCTGACCCTTGGTGGCTCGCATTACTTGCCCGACCAAGAAGCCCAAGGCCTTGGTCTTTCCGGCCCGGTAATCACTGACGGACTTAGGGTTGTCGGCGATGACCTGCTCAACTATCGCCATCAGCTCATCGACATCGCTGATTTGTTTCAGACCCTTGGCAGCCACGATGTCTTCAGGCATGTTCCCTGTGGCAATCATCTCAGCAAATACATCCTTACCGACACTACCACTGATTGTTCCCTCGTCAATTAACTTCAGTAAAGACACCAGATGGGTCGGGGTAATAGCCAAAGCCCCTAGTCCATCCTCCGCGGGATTGACTACCCGAAGGAGCTCTCCCATAATCCAGTTACTCACCGGTTTCGGGTCGGCATACTCCTTGACACACTCCTCAAAGAAGTCAGCCAACTCTCGGCTCACCGTCAAGATCTGGGCATCGTACTCCGGCAGTTGGTACTCCTGGATAAACCGCTCCCGCCGGGCCTGGGGCAGCTCTGGAATGGTGGCCCGTATCTCCTCCACCCAACTAGACTCGATGGTGATGGGCATCAGGTCCGGATCGGGGAAATACCGATAATCATCGGCCTCTTCCTTGGTGCGCATCTGCACAGTAATGCCCCGTTCCTCATCCCAGTGCCTGGTATCGGGAATCAGGGTAGCCCCAGCCTCCAGCTCCGCCCGCTGCCGCTTGACCTCATACTCCAGGGCCCGCTGCACTGCTCGGAAGGAGTTGAGGTTCTTAATCTCTGACTTCACACCAAAGCCCCGCTCTCCTTTGCGTCGGAGGGAAATGTTGGCATCGCAACGCAGGGAACCCTCCTGCATCTTGCAGTCGGAGACACCAATGTACTGTAGGGTACTCTTCAGTTGATCCAGGTACAGGCGAGCTTCTTCGGGGCTGCGCAGATCCGGCTCACTGACGATTTCGATCAGGGGGATTCCACCGCGGTTGTAATCCACCAGGGAATACTCAGCCCCGACAATATTGTCACCGGCATGCATCAACTTCCCGGCCTCTTCCTCTAAGTGGATGCGGTTAATGCCGATCCGGCGACTTCCCCCCTCGGTGGCAATGTCAATATAACCTTCCCGGCAGAGGGGTAGGTCAAACTGAGAAACCTGATAGGCCTTGGGCAAATCGGGGTAAAAGTAGTTCTTGCGATCAAACTTACTGATGTCGGCAATAGTACAATTCAAAGCCAGTCCGGCTCTTATGGTATATTCCACTGCCTTGCTGTTTAGTACCGGCAGGGTACCGGGCAGTCCCAGACAAACGGGACACACCTGGGTGTTGGGTTCCTGACCAAACTTGGTGCTGCACCGGCAAAAGAGTTTGGACTGGGTTAGCAGTTCCGCGTGTACCTCTAAGCCGATAATCACTTCATATTCAGCCATTGTTCTTCACCTCCACCGGTGCCCGCAGTCGATAATGACCGGAGGCCTGTTCATAGGCGTAGGCTGCCTTTAGCAGGGTTCCTTCCCCAAAGTGAGGACCAATTAGCTGTAATCCCATGGGCAGCCCAGAGGAATCCAAACCACAGGGAACCGACATCGCCGGCAGTCCCGCGAGATTCACCGGCGCCGTATAGATATCCGATTGATACATCTCGAGGGGGTCATCCCGGCGGGCTCCCAGCTCAAAGGCTGTAGTGGGAACCGTCGGACCAAGGATCACATCACACTGGGCAAAGGCCTGCTGAAAATCCCGGGCAATCAAAGTCCGGGCTCGCTGGGCCTGGCGATAATATGTCTCATACTGTCCACTGCTGAGCAAATAGGTACCCAGAAGGATGCGCCGCTTCACCTCGGGACCAAAGCCCTCACTCCGGGTCTGACTAAACATCGATACGGTATCCCCGGCATCTTCACAGCGATACCCATATCTGACACCATCATAGCGACCGAGATTGGAACTGGCCTCCGCCGACATGATGATGTAGTACACCGACAAAGCCTGATGAATATGGGGCAGAGTTACCTCAATGATGGCAGCTCCCAGTTCTTCATAGAGCTTGATTGCCCTTTCCACCCCTTGGCGAACCTCTCCATCGAGCCCGTCGAGGGAAAGGAATTCCTTCGGGACCCCAACTCGCAGTCCCCGAATGTTTGTTTGCAGGTAGCTGGCGTAATCGGGAATCTCCTCCTGGGCTGAGGTGGAGTCCCGGCCATCGTATCCCGCGATCCTTTGCAGCAGCAAGGCGCAGTCGGTAACATCCTTGGTTACCGGACCCACATGATCTAGGGAAGAGGCCACGGCAACCACCCCATAGCGGGAGATCAATCCATAGGTAGGCTTCAACGCGACCACGCCGCAAAAGGCTGCCGGTTGCCGCAGGGAACCCCCGGTATCGGTCCCCAGGGCCCAAATTGCCTCCCCGGCACTGACCGCGGCGGCAGAGCCCCCACTGGACCCCCCCGGTACCCGAGCCAAATCCCAAGGGTTGCGGGTTGGGTGATACCAGGAACTCTCCGACGAGGAGCCGGTGGCAAACTCATCCATATTGGTCTTGCCTAGGATGGGCATTCCCGCGGCGATTAGCTTCTCCACCACTGTAGCGTGAAAGGGCGGCCGGTAATTGGCCAACATCTTGGAGGCACAGGTGTTGGGAACTCCCGCAACGGAGATGTTATCTTTAATCGCGATGGGAATTCCGGCACCGGCCTGGGCACTGCCCCTTTGAAACCCTTCATCGACGGCCTTGGCCTGCTCTTGGGCCAGCTCCTTGGTCAGCGTAATATAGGCCTGAACCTGCGGTTCAACCCCTTCGATTTGCCCATACACCGAATCCAGCAGCTCCATCGCCGAGATCTCCCGGGAGAGCAGCTTGTCCTTCAGCTCATGGGCCGTCATAGTAAATAGAGACATCACTAACTCCCCCTATTCTTCTTCTAGGATGCGTGGGACTTGAAACATTCCGTCCTTCACCACGGGACCATTGGCCAGAGCCTGTTCCCGGGGCATCGAGTCCCCAGCCTTATCGGGCCGCATCACATTACCCAACACCCGAGGATAGAGCATGGGCTCAACGCCCTCGGTGTCCATTGTCTTCACTTCACTGATGGTAGTTAGAATACTGCTGAGCTGGGCTTGGTAGGTCTCGACCTCATCCTCCGTTAGCTTTAGGCGGCTAACCTGAGCCAGTTGGCGGACCCGGTCGTTATCGATATCGACACCCATCTAGCTTTCCCTCCCTGTCTGGCGCAGGAACTCCTGCTCATCCCAAATCTCGATCCCCAATTCCACCGCCCTGTCGTATTTTGAGCCGGGATTGGCACCGGCCACCAGATAGTCGGTATTCCTGCTCACGGAGCCCGTTGCCTTACCTCCCAAGGAGCGCACCAATTCCTGGGCTTCCTTACGGCTCATGCTATCCAAGGTGCCAGTAATCACCACCGTCTTGCCAGCCAAGGGGTTCTCACTGGCCGCTGGGGAAGCGGTCTGATCCTCCGTCATAGCAATTCCGGCGTCTTTGAGGCGTTGGATCAGGGCTAAGTTTTCTGGGTCGGAAAAATACTCTCGGACACTGGCGGCAATCTTGTCGCCGATGGCCGGTATCGCTGTCAGTTCCTCGGTGGAAGCATTCATTACCTTATCGATGTCCCCGAAATGCTCCGCTAGATCCCGGGCCGCACCGGCCCCCACCAGCCGAATTCCCAGGGCAAAGAGCACCCGGGCCAGGCCCGCGGATTTGCTTCTCTCGATGGCCGACAGCAGGTTCTCTACGGATTTTTGTCCCATTCGATCCAAACCGATGAGCTGGTCAAAGGTGAGACTGTAGAGGTCCGCGGGATCTTCCACCAGGCCTGCCTCCACCAACTGTGAGATGATGGCAGGACCCAGTCCTTCGATGTCCATCGCATCCCGGGACACAAAATGCTCCAGTCCTTCCAGGCGTTTGGCGGGGCATCGGTCACCGGTACAACGGGTAACGGCTTCCCCGACCTCTCGATGGGTCGGCGCTCCACAGACGGGACAGGCGGCTGGCATCACAAATACTCTTTCTGTCCCCTGCCGCTTAGATACCACCGGTTTGACCACTTCGGGAATCACATCACCGGCCTTGCGGATGATGACGGTATCGCCGATGCGAATATCCTTTTCCTTGACGATATCTTCATTGTGCAGTGTGGCTCGAGCAACGGTGGACCCAGCCACCACCACAGGCTCCAAAATCGCCAAGGGGGTTAGGGCCCCGGTTCTTCCCACCTGCACGATAATATCCTTCACAACGGTGGTTGCCTCTTCCGGAGGAAACTTAAAGGCAATGGCCCACCGTGGACTGCGAGCGGTGAACCCCAGTTCCTCTTGCTGGGCCAGGGAATCTACCTTCACCACCACCCCATCGATGTCGTAGCCCAAGGAGCTGCGCCTTCCCTCCATCTCTTCACAGTAGGCAATCACCTCATCGATACTCTCGCAGCGTTTAGTCAGAGGGTTGACTCGCAATCCCCACCCCCGCAACAGCTCCAAAGCCTCCCAATGGCTGGCAGGATCAACTCCCTCGGTATACCCCAGCCCATAGAGCCAGATGTCCAGATCCCGCTCTGCGGTAATCCTAGGATCCAGCTGTCGGAGAGAACCGGCGGCAGCGTTGCGGGGATTGGCAAAGACCGGCTCTCCTTGCCCTGATCGGAGGGCATTAAGGCGCTCAAAGGCCCTTTTGCTCATGTAAACTTCTCCCCGTACCTCAACCACCGGGGGAGCCGAATGCCGCAGACGCAGGGGAAGCCCCTTAATGGTTCTCAGGTTCTGGGTGATGTTTTCCCCCTGGCGGCCATCACCCCGAGTTGCTCCTAGGACAAAGTTTCCATTCTCATAGAGAAGGGAAACCGCCAGCCCATCGATTTTCGGCTCAGCCACATAGGCAACTTCCTCCCCCGGCAGTCCTCGCCGAATCCTAACATCGAAGTCCCTCAGTTCTGCCAGGCTCAGGGCGTTACCTAAGCTGAGCATGGGGATTCGATGGGTAACGGTAGCAAACCCCGGTAGGGGCGCTCCTCCCACCCGTTGGGTGGGAGACTGGGGGGTAATCAGCTGGGGAAACTGTCCCTCCAGCCGCTCCAACTGCCGATAAAGGGCATCATATTCCCCGTCGGAGATCTCAGGGTCATCCAGGACATAATAGCGATAGCTGTGATACTCAATTCTCTGGCGCAGTTCCTGGGCCAGCTCCTGGGCCCTGGTCTCATTTAGCCCGGTAAGTTCGAGCTCACTCAATCGATTGTTGGTCAACTGTGCAAATTCACTCATAAAGCCCACCGCCAGTACATAGATCTGTTTGGAGTCTAAGGTATCAGAAGCAAGGAGTGTGGCGACAGATGTTTATTCCTCGCCGTCGCTTGCGTTGGCTGGTCCTGCTGTGCCTAGGATTGGCCTTCGGGTCGTGGCTGGTGCTGACCGGTAATCGGGACCAACCTAGTACCCCGGCATGGGTCAAGCTGGGCGCCGGTCCTCCCATCACCTACGTGGACGATTACGCCCAGGGAGTCAATATTTCAGCCCAAGCAGCCATCTTGGTGGAAAACGCCACCGGCACTGTGCTTTATGCCAAGAACGAGCATGTCCGTCGGGCACCGGCCAGCACCACTAAAGTGCTGACCGCCCTGTTGGCTCTAGAGACAGGACGTCTAGATGATGTCGTCACCGTCAGCCGCAATGCCGATGCCACTCCAGGGTCTACCGCTGCCCTGGTTGCCGGGCAAAAACTAACCCTAGAGGAAGCGCTGCATGGGTTGTTGTTGCGCTCCGGTAACGATGCAGCCGTAGCCATCGCCGAGCACCTCCAGGGCTCTGTGTCGGAGTTTGCCAAAGAGATGAATCTCCGGTCTAAGGAGTTGGGGGCAGCCAACAGCCAATGGAAAAACCCCCACGGTCTCGATCACCCGGGACATTATACTACTGCCTATGATCTGGCCATGATCTCTCGAGTAGCCTTGCTCTATCCCAAATTCGCCGAGATTGTTGGAACCAAGAACTATTCGCCCCAAAGCATTCCCCGGCACTGGAGCAATACCAACCGACTGCTGTGGAGCTATGCCGGCGCCGACGGAGTCAAGACGGGAACAACCAGTCAAGCCGGTCACTGCCTGGTGGCAGCAGCTTCCCGAGACGGCCGGCAATTGATCAGCGTGGTCCTGGGCTCCAGTGATCGCTGGAGTGACTCCACCCGATTGCTCAACTACGGTTTTGATAATTTCCACCTGATCCCCATTGCCACCAAGGGGCAGGTGATTGCCGAATTACAGATTGAAGGCGCCGTTGCTCCCCGGTTGGAGGCCGTGGCCCTCCAGGATTGTTCCCAGG